>JBLNFG010000827.1:0-15965 GCA_050263495.1 Myxococcales bacterium
CAAGCAGTCGACGAATTCCGACGCCAAGCAGTCGACGAATTCCGACACGAATTCCGACGCTAAGGCGCCCGAGCCCGCGAGAACATCCAACGCGGGCTCCAATCCAAGCAATTCGAGCCTAAGGGGTGCCTCAGAATGACACTGCCGACCAGACCCAAAAATGGGACGAGTAGGCTATTTGTGCTGTGGCTCGTTGCGGCGGGGCTAACCCCATCTTCTCCAGCAAATGCGGGATCAGCGGGGGCGTCTGCAACTTCCGCCGTTCAAGAGCCGGCTACGATGCAGCCCGACGGGGACGGCGCCGAAGACGAGACGTCGGAGGCGGGAATGCGCCCCCCTTCGATGCCGCACGCACGTGGTCCGAGTGATTCGGTTGAGAATTCTGAGTCCGTCCCGGCGGGCACGATCGACGTCACTGTTCTTGACATGCATTCGAACGCTGCCGTGGGCACTCAGCTCGAATTGCTGCGTGATCGGCAATCCATCACTCAGGGTAACTCTTCGTCCAAGCGCGAGGCAACGACGGATGCCACTGGTAAGGCTCTCTTTGCCAACGTCCAGGCTGGCAGCGATTCGCAGTATCGCGTGGTCGTATTACAGGACGGAGCTCGATACGGCACCCATCCGTTTCCGATCAACTCTCGAATGGGAACCAAGGTCGTCATTCATGCCTACCCCGTCGTCCGAGATATCAAGCAATCGCTCGTGCTTGGCAGGGGTTTCTTCTTCGTAGAGCCGCGCGACCAAGTGGTCTCGATTGAGTACATGCAGGAGTTTCACAACTTAGGGCAGACCGTGCTCGTCGCTAATGATCTGTCTCTGCGCTTGCCGGAGAACTGGAAGGCATTTGCCACTTCGGCGACGGATTCTGATCTCACGGTCGTGTCGACTGCAGAAGGTGTGTCGCTGAGTGGAGCGATTGCCCCGGGCAAGCACTCGGTCATGTTCACGTTCCAGCTGCCGACTGCGAACCAAGATCGCCTCGCGCTTGAACTCGCTTTGTTCCCGCACACAGCCGAAGCTCAGTTGGCTACCTTTGTTCGCCCAGGGCTCGAACTTCACGTGGATGGATTCCCTGCCGCAAGTGTCAACGAAACCGCGGGACGTCAACCGTTACTGGTCACGGGTCGGTCCTTCGCACGCGACCGCTCTGCCCCAGGCAGTGTCCGAGCGGAAATCTCAGGATTACCGACACTTGGCCCAGGCCGATGGGTTGCGGTTGCCCTATCCTCCGCTCTGGCGGCTCTTGCGCTCTTGTTCGCGTTCAAACGTCGCGAGGCCGCACCTTCACAAGGGGCTGCAGCCGCAGCTCGTGATCGCATCGTCGATGAACTGGCGGCACTCGAGCGCATGCGGCGCCGAGGGGATATCGGTGAAACCGCCTTTGCGGACACTCGAGAGACATTGCTATCGGCTTTCGTGCGCGCCGCGAGGGAAGCGGACACTCGGCCCTAGCCAAGTTCACAGCAGCTCGTGGTAACGCGTCAGAGTGCGCCAAGAGTGGTTTGTTCCCGGACTGCTTCCCGCCCGGTATCGCCCGTCAGGCGAATCCGGGGAGGCGGCATTCAGATCTTGACAGGTGCTGTTCGACCATTCGCCAGTTCCGCGTGCGCCAGGCCAGCTAATCCACAGCCTGTGGAAAACCTCTTGATTTGCTTGGGCATCGGCGTGGGACTGGAAGGGGAATGTCGCGCCCTTCATCCGACAATCCCCAGACTCGCACGACCCAGACCTCCGATGTAGTCACAGGCGGTATAATACCATTATCTTTTAATTTCATATACTTACAGCGTTATCCCCTCCATCCACAGCCCCTAAGACTATCTCCACCAAATTTTAATTAATCAGATCGGATCAGAAGCTCTCTGATTTGCCAACCCTGCCCACCCAACGCGTCCAGACAAGACCAAACGGCAGGCCAAACAAAGCACCTCGCTCGCATTTTTCTCTGCTTCCCGCTGGATCCACCGGGGAATGACCGGTAAGACCGCACACTCAATGCAGGTCACTGTCAGCAAAAAAGACTTGTTGCGGATCTTGGATCGCTGCCAAGGCGTCGCCGACAAAAAAAGCACGATGCCCGTTCTGGGCAACGTCTTGCTCGACGTCGATGGTCCGACTCAGCTGCGACTTTCCGCGATGGATCTGTTTCTTTCGATCACGGGACGGGTCCAGGCGCAGGTCGAACGTGGTGGCAGCATTGCGGTGGGTGCCAGAGACCTGTTCGAGCGCGTGCGAATGATGCCTGAAGGGCAGCTGACGCTGAGCTCCAACGACGGTGCGTCGCTCACGCTCAAAGCGGTCGGCACTGCGCGTCGCTTCACGATTCACGGCATTCCGGGTGATGAGTTTCCAAAGCAGCCTCAGCCCGACAGCGCAGCGGCAGTACTGTCGCTACCTGTCTCAGTCCTCGCAACCTTGATTCAGTCGACGCAGTTTTCGATTTCGACCGACGATTCGAGACTGGCGCTGAACAGTGCACTCTTCGAGTGGACCGACGATCGCGTGCGCATCGTGACCACGGATGGGCACCGGTTGACTAAGGCCGAGGCAGTGGTTCCCGGAACTCAGGCGACCGCGACCATGCTCATCCCGCTCAAAGGAATCCAGCAGCTGAAGCGCGTGTGCGACGATGCACTGGCCGAAGCTCCACGTGCAGAGGGCGCTGAGCAAGAGCCCGTGGTCAAGATTAGCCAAGCTGGGCCTAGCGCTTTCTTCCAAATGGGAAGCCTGCAGTTTAGCGTGAAGTTGGTCGATGCCCAGTTTCCGCCCTATGATCAGGTCATTCCTGCCGTGTCCGAGCGCGTCGTGCGCGCTCCACGCCTAGGCGTTGCCGACGCTCTGAAAGCCGTGTCTGTGGCAGCCAACGACCGCACCGGTGGAGTCAAGCTCACGCTAAGTCAGAACGCGATCCGCTTCGAAACGGAGAGCCCAGAAAGTGGCGAAGGCTTCGACGAAATCGCCATTGACTACGATGGCCCCGACCTAACCATTGGCTTTAATGCCAAGTACTTTCTCGATGTTACGGGTGCGATCGTGGACGACGACATCTCGATCGGAATCGGCGGAGAACTCGACCCGGCGGTGATTCGACCTGCGACCGGCAGCGAAGCCTTCGATTTTCTTGCCGTAGTCATGCCGATGCGGATTTGATTCGATCTATCCACATCTCGAAGCTAGCTCAGCACAATATCCGAAACCTAGTTTCGGCTGATGTCCAGTTCAGTCCTCAACTCAACATTGTGTGCGGGGACAACGGTCAAGGTAAAACAAGCTTGCTCGAGGCCATCGCGCTGGCAAGTACCGGGCGCAGTTTTCGGACCGAACAGGCACGCGATTTGATTCGGCACGGAGCCGGCGCTGCTGCGTCGCTGATTGAAGTGAACGAGGCTGGCGTCCTCCGCAAGCAGCGCGTCGAGCTCGCGAAAGGCCGCAAGCTTACGTCGGTGGACGAGAGTCGCGTGCCGCGCACACAGGACTTTGCCGTCCTCACCCCGATCGTAGTCTTTCACCCTGCAGACCTGGACCTGATCGGCGGCCCTGCTGCCTTACGGCGAACCTTGCTGGCTCGCGTCTCACTTTACCTCGAGCCCTATCACTTCGAGAGCTACAAGGCTTACCAGCTAGCCCTGCGGGAGCGTCAAAGGCTACTGGTTGACCACGGCATGCACGCACCCGGACTGGACGCGTTCGAGAAAGTGGCTGCCGACCACGGCGCTATCGTGACGCAGGCCAATGCACGCGCGGCCCAGCAATTGATAGCCGCGCTTGCGCCGATACTGATCGAACTCGCGCCCCGGTCGCTGTGTGTTCAGGTTAGCCATATCGCCAACGGTAGTGCCGATCCGGGCGAATTTTCCGAGCAACTAAAGCGATCGCGCGTACGTGATCAGGCGCGAGGCAGACCACTTTTTGGCCCTCAACGGGACGAACTACAAGTGTTACTCGATGGCGCTGATGCACGGCGCCACGCGTCTCAGGGCCAACAGCGCCTACTTGCGCTTACGTTGAAGCTCGCCGAACTTGCCAGCATTCGCGACGTTCGCCACGTATTTCCGGTGTTGCTGCTCGACGATGTGGCCAGCGAACTCGATAGCCACCGTACTGGAGCTTTGCTTGACTGGCTTCTCAACTGCCAAAGTCAAGTCTTCATCACCACAGCACATTGGGACGTCGCCGAGACCCGTATCAATAGCGCAACGCTGTGCCAATTTTTGAATATCCGAGGCGGAGTGGCCGAACAGATCACACCAAGCTTCAAACGGTTGTAAATACCTGAAATTACAGGCAAAATTACGCTGAATTCCGCTTGCCGCGCCTCGCGTTAGAGACTATAAACCTCGAGTAGTTTCGCGCGATCAAGAGTCCCCAGCTTCGCTGTCTCTGCAGCGCAGCAGTGCTGACTAGATTTCAGTTCGCGATCGCCTGATGGCTTGGCCGATACGACCCATTGGCACTCGGCAGGAAAGGGAATGTGACTTCCGAATCACCTCCAGAAACGCAATTGCCTCAAGCGGAAGAATACGGTGCCCACAGCATCACCGTTCTCGAAGGGCTGGAAGCTGTACGTAAGCGCCCTGGCATGTACATCGGTGATGTTCATGACGGCTCGGCGCTACATCACTTGGTCTGGGAATGCGTCGATAATGCCGTCGACGAGCACCTGGCTGGTTTTTGTGGGTCCGTGGAAATCACGATTCACTATGACTGCTCGATTACGGTCGAGGACAACGGCCGAGGCATTCCCGTCGGGATCATGCCCGATCGTGGGGTGAGCGCCGCAGAAGTCGTGATGACGGTCTTGCACGCGGGCGGGAAATTCGACCACGCCAGCTACAAGGTAAGCGCGGGCTTGCACGGAGTGGGCGTCAGTGCAGTCAACGCGGTGAGCGAGACCCTGCGACTCGAGATCCAGCGCGAAGGCAAGGTCTGGTTCCAAGAGTACGCTCGCGGAGTGCCGCTCGGGCCGTTGACGGACATCGGTGAATCGGATCAGACCGGAACCAAGATCACGTTCAAACCAGACTCCACCATCTTCAGCCAACTCGAATACGATTTCAGCATCCTCGCGCATCGGCTGCGAGAACTGGCCTGCCTCAACAGCGGTTTGAAGATTACGCTCACGGACGAGCGCGGAGAGGGCGTTTCCGAGGTCTACGAGTACAAGGGCGGGATCAAAGAGTTCATTGCCCTGTTTGCAGAGTCGAAGGAACCGGTTCACGAAGAGGTAATCGGGTTTACTGAGACGGCAATGTCGGGCAGCGACTCAAACACGCCGGTCATCGTCGACGTTGCGCTGCAGTGGACCAACGCTTATGCGGAGCACATTACCTGCTTCACGAATAACGTACACAACAAGGATGGCGGGACACACCTAACGGGGCTTCGTGCGGGGCTAACCAGAACTCTGAACAGTTACGCCCAGGCGCAGAACCTACTCAAAGATAAGAACGGGCTGAGCGGTGAGGATTCTCGCGAGGGGGTGGTGTGCGTAATTCACGTCAAGCACCCCGATGCATCCTTTGATTCCCAAACCAAATCGAAGCTGGTCTCGAGCGATGTCAAAGGCATCGTCGAAACTGTAGTTTCCGAACAGGTGGGCCGTTACTTCGAGGAGCACCCTCAAACGGCGCGTAAAATCGTCGAGAAGGCGGTCCTTGCGGCCAAGGCGCGCGAGGCAGCGCGCAAGGCACGGGAAGTCGTGCGCAAAGGTGTGCTCGACAGCACCGCACTGTCCGGAAAGTTGGCGGATTGTCAGAGCAAAGACCCTGCTCGAAGCGAACTCTTCATCGTCGAGGGTGACAGCGCAGGGGGTAGTGCCAAGCAAGGGCGCGACCGCCACTTTCAAGCCATTCTTCCGCTCAGGGGTAAAATCCTCAACGTGGAGCGAGCTCGGTTGGACAAGATGCTGGCCACGCAAGAGATTGCGACGCTCATCTCCGCGATTGGCTGTGGGATTGGCGATGACGGAACGTTCGACGTTTCCAAAGCCCGCTACCACAAGATCGTAATGATGACGGATGCCGACGTCGACGGCAGTCACATCCGAACGCTGCTGCTCACGTTCTTTTATCGCCAAATGCCCGAGCTCATCGAACGGGGCTATCTCTATGTAGCGCAGCCGCCCCTGTACGGAGTTCGCAAGGGCAAGAAGATGCTGTACATGAAGGACGGCGCGATGCTCGACACCTTCTTGACGCAGAACGGCATCGAAGATCTGACGGTTCAAGCGCAGCACGGGCCCGAACTATCCGGCACCCCTCTCTACCAATTAGCCGTGCGTCTGAAGACCTTCCGCCAGGTTCTGCGCAAGGTGGACCGGCGTGTCGACGCTCGGGTGGTCGGAGCCTTCATGCGCACTAGCCAGTTGTCGCTTCAAGATCTGCGTGACAACACCAAGGTCGAACAAGCCGCCAAGCTCCTGGAGGACGATCTATCTCAGCGCTACATGGACCTGCTCCCGCTCAGCGTTTCGGTCGACTGGGACAAGCGCCATGGTGCGGCACGGATCCAAGTACAACTTCGACCAGGTGCGTCATCGAAACCAATCGTCATCGATTGGGCCTTCCTCGAGTCGGCCGAGTATCACGAGCTCCTCGAATTGGATCGCGATGTCCGGTCCATCGGTTCGGCACCCTATTCCGTGCGGGTCAACGGCGGAACGCCGACTGAGGTCGCCGACGCAGAAGCGCTCGAGCACTACATCGCCGAACGTGGCCGCAAGGGGATGCACATCACCCGGTACAAGGGGCTGGGCGAAATGAACGCCGACCAGCTTTGGGAGACGACGATGGATCCGAACGGACGCACGTTGCTGCAAGTGAAAGTGACGGATCCAACGATGGCGGATCAGCTCTTCACGTTGTTGATGGGTGATCAGGTCGAGCCACGACGAAAGTTCATCGAAGATAACGCGCTGAACGTGCGTAATCTGGATATCTAGAAGAGACCTATGTCTCTCAGTGCGCGCGTTGCTGTCGAGCTCATGAGCCTTGGTAACGCGCGCATTTTTGCTGCCAGTCACGTGCCCCAGAGTCCGGTAGCAAGCGTTGTCCTGTGCCACGGAATTGGTGAACACAGTGGTCGCTACCAACGCTTCATCGAGCAACTCACAGCTCACCGGATCGCTAGTGTCTGCTTCGATCTACGAGGTCACGGCCGTTCCAGCGGCGCTCGCGGCCACGTGGACAGTTTTGCTGACTATGTGGCGGACCTTACGTCCGTCATCGATCACTTCACGCAACAGCTACCCGATCTCCCCCGGTTTCTATTTGGCCACAGCATGGGTGCGCTCGTTGCGGTGGAATACCTCCTCGCTCATTCCGAGCGGTGTAACGCAAGAGGGCTGCTTTTGTCGTCTCCCGGGTTGCTCTCGACCGTTCCAGTACCGCGCTATAAGGCCTTGATCTCAAGCGCTTTCCTGCCCATCCTGCCCCGTTTTCGGTTCCGTACCGGAATCCGCCCCTGGCATCTCTCAGCCGATCCACGCGCCCACATAGCACTTCTCGCCGATCCCCACACTCACGGGAGAGTGTCACTGCGTTGGCATGCCGAATACCAGCAGGCCGCCGCCAACTGCATGGCGCGCGCTCACGAAATCCGGCTGCCAACATATGTCTGTGTTGGGGAAGCCGATCCCGTAGTATCCCCTGAGGGTGCGCGCCGCTTCGTGGAAGCCGTAAGCCACGACGACAAAACCCTCTGCGTACACGCCGGGCTGTTACACGAGCCGCTCAACGAGGCAACCGGGGAGCGCGTCGGAGCAGCGATGGTGGAATGGATCTTGGCGCGCTCCTCGGTGCTTTGACGAACGTCTGTCGTCCGCATCAATAGGCACGGACGCCTGGGGTTC
Source organism: Myxococcales bacterium (assembly GCA_050263495.1). GTDB lineage: Bacteria > Myxococcota_A > Polyangia > Polyangiales > Polyangiaceae > FEN-1139. Next base: position 7,853 of record JBLNFG010000827.1, read on the forward strand.
CGCCTACTCAGAGTCACGCACCGTGCGTGGGTCTTGCGCGGCTTGCCCCAAGACTTACTCTGAAACCGTCGCCATGAGAATGGATCGCCTAACTACCAAAAGCCAGGAAGCCTTGCGCGATGCAATCGCGAACTGCGTTCGTCAGGGGAATCCTGAGCTGGTTCCCGAGCACCTCCTTCTTTCTCTGCTGAATCAGGAGCAAGGCATACTGCCTGCCATCGTGGAGCGCGCCGGGGCCCAGCCCGACCGCTTAGCGCAGGACTTGAAGCAGAATCTCGACAAACTGCCCAAGGTCTCAGGAGGCGCCGAACCGAGGTTCTCGAGCCGCATGTTAGGGCTCTGGACTGCAGCCGAAGACGCCGCCAAGTCCTTGAAGGATGACTTCGTGTCGGTGGAGCACTTCCTGCTCGCGGCGACGAAGTCGGAGCGTGAGCTTGCGGGTCTGTTAGCGCGCCACAAGCTGACTCACGACGCCATTCTTCAGTCCCTGTCACAGATCCGCGGCTCTCAACGCATTACCGATCAGGATCCGGAGGGAAAATTTCAGGCGCTCGACAAGTACACTCGCGATCTCACCGGCTTGGCCCAACGTGGCAAAATCGATCCGGTCATCGGACGCGACGAGGAAATTCGGCGCGTGATGCAGGTGCTCTCGCGACGTACCAAGAACAATCCCGTGTTGATCGGTGAGCCTGGTGTGGGCAAGACGGCCATCGCAGAGGGGATCGCTCAACGCATCTCTTCCGGCGATGTACCGGAGCCGTTGAGACAGAAACGCTTGCTTGCACTCGACCTGTCGAGCATGGTCGCGGGCTCGAAATTCCGTGGAGAATTCGAGGACCGACTCAAAGCGGTATTGAAGGAGATCGAGGCTGCCCAAGGCGCCATCATCCTCTTCATCGACGAGCTACACACCCTGGTTGGTGCCGGCGCGGCCGAGGGCGCGATGGATGCCGCGAACATGCTGAAACCCGCGCTCGCGCGCGGTGAGCTCAGGTGCATTGGCGCAACCACTTTAGACGAGTACCGCAAACACATCGAGAAAGACGCCGCACTGGAGCGGCGCTTCCAGCCGGTGATCGTGGAGCAGCCTAGTGTCGAAGCGACCATCGCTATTCTGCGCGGAATCAAGGACCGCTATGAGTTGCATCACGGAATTCGGATTCAGGATTCAGCCCTGGTCGCCGCTGCAACCCTAAGCAACCGCTACATTACCGAGCGATTCCTGCCAGACAAGGCTATCGACCTGGTCGATGAAGCGGCAAGCAAGATCAAGATGGAGATCGACAGCTTACCAGCTCCAATCGATCAACTAGAACGGAAGCTGATTCAGCTCAGCATTGAAGAGCAGGCGCTCGGGCGCGAGCGCGACCCAGGCTCAAAGGCACGTCTGGAAGAACTGAAGCGAGAGAAGGCCGAATTGAGCCATGCCCGCGACGTCGCTCGCGCGCAATGGCAGCGTGAACGCGACGTAATCCAGTCGATCCGAGACAAGCAGGTGCAATTGGACGAGCTTCGGATCGAGCAGGAGCGGGCACGCAAAGAGGCTGACCTCGGACGCGCTGCAGAGATCCAATACGGCAAAATTCCGGAAGTAGAGCGCGCAATCGAAGCAGATCGAGCCAGCCTTCAGACGATTGGGGCAAATGGCAGTTACCTTAAGGAAGAGGTCACCGAGGAGGACATTGCCAACGTCGTGGCCAAGTGGACTCACATCCCTGTCTCGAAGATGCTCTCCAGTGAGATTGAGAAACTAGCTGCTATGGAGGACAACCTCCGTCGTCGCGTGGTCGGTCAAGACGAGGCACTGGTCGCAGTTTCGAACGCCGTGCGCCGTTCCCGCGCCGGCCTCGGTGACGAGAACAAGCCAATCGGAACGTTCCTCTTTCTCGGACCGACGGGTGTCGGAAAAACCGAGACCGCCCGCGCACTCGCCGAATTCCTATTCGACGACGAACACGCCATGATTCGCATCGATATGAGCGAATACATGGACCGCCACACCGTGTCCCGGCTAGTTGGCGCTCCCCCTGGATACGTGGGCTACGAGGAAGGTGGCCAACTGACGGAACCCGTACGCCGCCGCCCGTATAGCGTGATTCTGTTCGACGAGATCGAGAAGGCGCATCCCGACGTCTTCAACGTTCTACTGCAATTGATGGACGACGGTCGTCTGACGGACGGACAAGGACGAACCGTCGACTTCAAGAATGCCGTCGTAATCCTTACGAGCAACGTCGGTTCGGCCGAAATTGCTGCGTTGGAAGAGCAGCATCTTCGGGACGCTCGCCCATTCAGCGCTGCTGACGTGCAGCGGCTAGCTCTCGAGGCCCTGCGGCGACAATTCCGCCCGGAATTCCTCAACCGCATTGACGAGATCGTGGTTTACCACCGCCTCGGACAGCAACAGATCCGGGCAATCGTAGATATTCAGCTCGAGCGCTTGCGCACGCGTCTCGCGCGGCGCGATCTCTCGCTTACGCTGACAGCCGCAGCAAAGGACTGGCTCGCAAAGGCGGGCTGGGATGTCAGCTTCGGAGCGCGCCCACTCAAACGCGCAATCGTCCGCTACGTGGAGGACCCTTTGGCATCAAAGATCCTCGCCAACCAATTCCCCCCCGGTGCGGAGATCCTGGTCGACGTGCAGAATGACGCGCTGGGGTTTGTCACGAGCGAAGAGTTTCGTAGCCGTGCCAATTGAGGCGCCACGCCGCGAAATCCATCGCGCAACGCGGATCGCTCGACGAAAGCGGGTCCCTGCGTAGGCGGAGGACGTTAGTTGGCCCAACCTTGGGCGACGGGCTCGTGCACGCGGCGAACCTGCTCTGGATCACCTAAGAACTCGAAGTGCATCGTGTCTTCGAGCACGTCATGCCCCAGCCAATAGAAGCCAAATCGTTCGAATGTCTCCACCCAACACTTCGGCATTGCCATGCGCTCCCACACCGTTTTGTCCTTGCCTTTGCAGCGCTCGCTGCTGCTCCATGGCTCCAGACACTTGCAGCACGGGTTTCTCAGCGGATCAATATCGATGGCGATTCCATACCCATGATTCGAGACCTCACCGTCGACGTACGTATTCTTGCGTCGAAGGCCCGAGAGGTTCGATGGCTTATAACCCTCGCCCGCGCAATCGCGCATTAGCTGCTGTTCAACGCAGCGCAACGCCGGAATCACCCGCTCGTGCAAGATCACGGGTAGCCCGAAGAAGGTTGTTGTTTTTGACTGTTGCCCGGGCGTCTTCGGGTTGTCGCGCCGCCGTCCGAACCCCTCGAAATAGCCATATTCCTTAGTGCGGTACGCAATCGCCTCGTCCCGGATCCGCAACATCTCAGCCCGCTCCTCTTTGCTCTTCGCGGCATGGTTGAGGTGCGCCCGTTGCAACGTCTCCTTTGCGTCTTGCTCGACGCAATCAGGATCCGCCAATTCACGGGATCGATCGACTGCCGGAGCGGAGCTGGCAACCTCGCGAACCTTCACCGGTGCTGGTTCGCGCACCATCGAGCTTTCAGGTGCGGCAATTTGAGCGGAGCGTTCCCCCGAACAACCGACAGCTGAGGCCAACATAACGAGCACGATTGACCAGGACTTCATGGCAGCGAGGTTCCAAGCAAAGCGGACGATAAGACTTCATGCCGAGCCCCCTTTGCCTCCAGGTGGGAAGCGTAATAGGTGAGCTGCCCAAGCCTTAGCACAATCTGCTCTAGCTTCTGTCGAGCCAGCCACGCGGGATCGGGTTGAGCCCGAAACGGCTTGCCCGATCTCAACAAGGTGACGTGAGGAAGAAATGGTCGCTGCTCGAACGCGAACCCGAGTGGGGTCAGGCGTTCCTCCAATTCTTGAGCCAAACCAGCAGCAGCCTGCTCGCGATCCGAGAAGGCCAGAGCCACCACCCGAACGTGTCGCGTATGTGGCAAATATACGATCTCGGCGCCCTCGAGAACGGGCGCGGGCCTGCGTGCTGCCACCTCTGAGATGATGGACGAGACGGTCGGGATCAACATCGTATCCGTGTGGCCCAAGAAAGCCGTTGTGAGATGCAACTGCTCCGGGCGGGTGGGGCGAAGCGCTCCCGATTGGGGTAACACTGCGTGCAGGTCTCGGCTCAGCCTTGCCAAGACGTCGCGTTCTCCGGTCTCGAGCGTGAGCGCGACAAAGGTTCGGACCCTCGCCAATTTTACGACTCCGGAGCGCTCGAGCTGGGCCGCAACGCGGAATTCAGCATCGCAAGCGCATAATACGCTGCCCAACGTTGGATTCGCGTACGCTCACCGGCAAAGAGCTTCGCCTCGCTGCGCGTGCCAAAAGGTCCGTGAACAGCGAAGCAAACGGTTCCGACGGGCTTCTGCTCAGTGCCACCACCGGGGCCTGCTATGCCCGTCACTCCGATGCCCACGTTGCATCCGAGCGCGGCGGCCACTCCTTCCGCCATACCCTCCGCAACCTCGATACTGACGGCTCCGTTGGCTTCTATGATCGCGCTCGGGACGCGCAGAGCTGACGATTTGACCTGATTCGAGTACGCCACCACACCACCGCGAAACCAGCAACTAGCCCCTGCTTCTGCAGTCAGCAGGCTTGCGACCAAACCACCCGTGCACGATTCGCCAACGCCCAGATAAAGCCCGCGCTTCACGAGCTTTTCGGCCAAAACCCCTGCCAAAGTAACTTCACCGCGACCGTAGACAACCTCTCCAAGCCGTTCGATAACTGCAGCCGCCGCGCGTTCTGCCCGCTCCATCGCGACGTCGGGGCGAACGTTGCGAGCGTGCAACTTGACGTCAATCTCCGGCATGCGGACCCGATACCCGATGATCACCTGGAACTCTTGTTCGATTCCGCGCAAGCGATCATTCAGTGTGGACTCTGGTAACCCGAAGGTGCGCAGCAGAACTTCGTGGGGCGTGCGCTCGAAGGGAAGTGCCAGACTTGGGATCAGTTGATGCTGAAAGATGGCCATCATTTCGCTCGGTACGCCAGGCAAGAAAACGCACCTTGCCCGACCGAGTTGAATCGAAAATCCAGGCGCCGTGCCCCAATGGTTCGGCAAGATCTCTGCCCCAATCGGAAACAGCGCCTGCTTTCTGTTCGATTCGGTCATACTCCGTCCAAACTGAGCAAGGCGGAGGACTATGGCTTCCACCGAACCAGGATCCAACGCCAAATCCACTCCCAACGCCCGCGCAGCGGACACGGTGGTCACATCATCTGTGGTTGGGCCGAGCCCACCGGTACAAATGACCAACTCATGAGTCTCTGCGAGCCGTCGTAGCGCCGAAACAATGCGGTTCGGCTCGTCATCCACCACGTCGATGGCAGTTACTTCGAAGCCCAGCAGAGTGAGTTCCTTTGCCAGCCAAGCGCCGTTTGAGTTCGCGATGTCACCCCGTGTGAGTTCAGTTCCGATCCCGAGCAGCGCGGCAGTCATGCATCGGGTTATGCGCGTGAACCGAGCGTCTGGCAACTGTTTCGGCCGCCGCGGTGACTCAGCGCCCCGGCAAGGATCGAAACTGGTTGCGACACCCAGCGTACGATGTTGGGATTCCGGGGTTCCATGTCGAACCCTCCCGACTACTCTTCCCCAAGGCCGCCCACTAGCGGTGGTGCTTCGCCGCGACCTGCAACGCTTGGCGCCCCCCCATTTGATCCAATGGGTGCACTTCATTGGGCATTCGATGTGTACCGAAACGAGTTCACGCGCGTCGTGCTTCCAATTGTCGCGCTCGAAACCATCGTGCTGTTCGTTACGATGGTCATACCTGGAGTTTTGGGCGCAATTCTGCGGCTACTCTTGATTGCCGTGCCGCTCCACGCGCGCACTTGGATTGTCGACATCATGCAGTACGCGGTGGCTACTGCGCTGGGAGTCTGCACTATCGCTTACGCGGCATCGAGCCTTTATGCTTACCTACTCGACCTTGCGCGCGGTGCACCCGTGGAGCTCGCCGACGCTTTTCGTCTCGAACCGAGCCTGCCGAAGACGCTCATTTTGGTGGCGATTCTCGGCGTCGCAAGCTCGCTCGGCCTATCGCTTTGCCTCGTACCCGGCATCGTGGTGCTGGTGTTTACTTCCGTCGCACTGCCGACGTTGGTCGATCGCGAAGTCGACCCTCTGACAGCAATTCGCGAATCCGTGGCACATACGCAGCGACATCTTGCCCCAATGGTTTCTTTTGGTGTCTTGTGCATCGCAATGACGCTAGTTGGCGGCGCACTCTGCGTGATAGGTGCCGTCTTTCTTGCGATACCGCTCGTGATGCTGATGCAGGTCTACGTCTACCTTCGTTTGCATGGCGAAGTCCCCGAGGGCGAGCACTGAATTTGTTACGAGTCCAAGACCCTACCAACAGCATCAATCGTGCTGGTGGAGCGTCGGTCCTGAGCATTCGTGCCGCACGATTCACGGAGGCTCGCTGAAGCCGATCCCAGGCGTGCCTCGTGGTCCTCGCATCGCAAGTGCGCGCAACAACGCCGATCGTTTTCGCGAAGCGACCCGAAACAGAATTGTCCGCGGAGTGGAGAATTGAGCGCAGGGCCACGGTGACCAGCGAAGCTGGGCATGCGCCGACTCGAAGCCACGGTCCTCGCTCTGCGAGGAGCGCCGCAGGCGCAAGTGAAGGCGGCAAGTGTTTTGCTGCCCACCACCGCACTCGCTCCGCGAGTGCTTGCTCCTCCCAAATTCGTGCTCGTAGCCAAGCTACTGCGCGCGAATGGGAGGAGCGGCGGCTTTGCCTGTCAGTTTTCGATACTTCCTCCTGACACGCGCAGCGCGTAGCGCGACCCGAACTGACGGAGTCCAACGAGCTGGACGAAGTACAAGTAAGGGTCACGGTGACCAGCGAAGTTGGGCACGCCGAAGGCGACGTGTGCACATGGCTTTGGGGGAAAGTCGACCGGGCGTCGCGCGCAGCGCGCCTCCGGGATGGGGGCACCTTTACTACTTTGAGCAGCGCAACGACGAGGCCGCCCAGCGCAGCGAGAGGAACCGCACTTGTAGTAGGGCTTTCGAACCGTTCGGCGTTCTAGGTCCGAGCTGCAGCACCGTAAGGTAAGTGAGCAGATGATGGTCGGAAGTACCCACAGCGTTCGCGGACGCGCACTACTACAAACTTTCACCGGAAGTTGATCGGGGCACTAGTCAGCAGAATCAAAGCTGGCGAGCTCCTCGATCCTGTCCTACCTTTGCCAATGCGATTGTCCGCGCCTGATGAGTGTGACGGGTGCCGTGACTAGCGAGGAGCACAAAGATGACCCGCAAGACTTGGCCGCTTTTGCTTGGATGCGTTGTTGTTCCAGCCCTCTTGGTGGGGGCCTGTGGTGGCGGAAATGACGACGACGACTCTGGCGACGACACTTCTGCAGGGGGGATGAGTTCGACGCGAACGTCCACCAACACTACCGTCCAGAATCAGAATCGCGGCGGGACCAATAACGCCACGGGTCAACTTGGCCGCGGCGGATCCAATCGATTCACGCAGCAGGGCAACTTCGGTGGCGTACTGGGACGCGGGGGTGCGTCCGCGGGCGGGCGCGGCGGAGCGACGGGCAACCTCTTCGACCAAGGCGGGGCAGTGACCACGGCCAAGGCTGGCTCTGCGGGCATGCCGCAAAACATGGCCGGCAACGCGGGCAAGAGCGCCGCCAATCTCGCGGGTTCCAGCAATGGCAACGGGGGTGCGCCCGGAGTCGGAGGTGCTCCCGCGAGCGGCGGAGCTAGCCCAGCGTCGGGTGGCGTCATCGGCGTGGCCGGTGCGTCCAGCACCGGCGTGCAATGCGCGAGTGGTTGCGCAGCAATCAGCGTAGCGATCGACGATGATGGATCCGCGTATTACGTGCTCGACATTCCGCAGCAGGCCATTACCGCTACGACTCCAATCTCGATGACCGCGAAAATCTACGCACCCGGCCTCGCAACGGACGTGCGAATGCGCCTGATTCTCGATGACGGTGACGCCATCACGGACGCGTGTACGAGCAGTGCCGAAGCACTCACGATCGCCGCGGCGGGCTTTGTCAGCGTGTCGAAGCAGTTCAACTGCAGCAATCTCACTCCGGCAGCGCGTGCAGGCTTCCGCATTCAAAACCTGAGCGGATCTCGGCAGACGATTGGACT
>JBLNFG010000828.1:0-5135 GCA_050263495.1 Myxococcales bacterium
TTGGGCTTGCCGTCGCGGTCACGACCCGTCTCGTTTGCGCGACGAACTAACCAAAAAAGATCGCGTCTCACCGGGGCCGCGGGTGCTTCGCAAGGCTCGGCAGGTCTGGGCTGCGCTCGGCGAGCTGCGCAGGACAACGTGATCGGGCCGCTAGCTACTCGAAGTTACTCAAGCGATATGCACACGCCGCGTCCCGATATGGGTGACAAAGAACACGCACGTTAACGGGACCAGCCCAAATCCGTAAGCGAACACCAGGAGGAGGAACTGAAGGTACAGTTTGCCGCCATAGACGCTCATCCCCCAACAGGTGCACCTCGTCTCCCGCCTTCTCGCGGCCCAAGCGCGGCTCAAAGAAACGACCACATGAAATCAAAAGGATACAACCCCATGAACGAAACCAAACCCCGAACTGCGGCAACCGCGAGTGCCTTCTGCCGATGGCCTGCCGCCTCTCATCGGAAAGAACGAGGACGCGACGTTTTTGCCTGCCGGTTGCAGCGATGTAACAACCGACGTTCAGAGTGTCGCGCATGAAGACGGCGCGATCTCAGGTACACGTTCGAACGAGCGCTTCTGGCATGACCGTGGTGAAGTGCGGCGGGAACTATCACAAGATCGTCACGCTAATGTGCGGCACCCGACGCCAAGCCTGCTGGCGACTCGCTCGCGGCATCGACCGCCCCGATCCGACTCGCTTTGCCACCATGCTAGCTAGCGAGCAGAATGGGCAGGGGTAGTCGAGTCTATTTCACACGCGCTTGGTCATCTCGTCAGGACGGTGACTCAGTCCACTCGTAGCGTCCTCTAAACTGGCACATCTCAACCTGCAGCCCCAGCGCATCATGGCAACTGGGGACGCAGTAGCGGGGTTGCAGGTCCACTCACCAACTCCGCCGGCAGGGAGTCCTGCCGTAATACCGGTCCCGTGTGAGCGATCACATTTGCGTCGATTCTGCTCGTGTCAGGCGCCCAGTCAACGGGTTGAACGACGTCCTAGGACAAGAGACAGTCCGAGGAACTTGCAGCACCTGCCACAATGCCCCGAACGTTGGCGGACATTCCGTGGTTCGATTCTTCGATATGGGCACTGCCAACGAGGAACGCTGTTTGCCTGTGTACCCGCTTATCACGCTCCAAAACAAAGCCACGGGAGAGAAGCGCAAGCTATGCGATCTTGGGCGAGCTGGCTCCGGGTTTCCGCCGAGCGGGCATTGGGCAGATGTCGGTGCGTTTCGTGCTCCTCCGCTGCGCGGATTGGCCGCGCGGGCTCCGTACTTCCATGACGGTCAAGCAAAGGAGATCAGCGACGTGATTGAACTCTATCGCGAACGGTTCGATATCGACTTAAGTCCACGCCAGGTGCGTGATCTTGGCAGCTTCCTTGAAGCGCTGTAAGGGGAGGTCGGCCAAGCGATCCGGAAACTCCAGTATTGGACGCCGAATCACCCGGCAGTCCGCCGGGACACGCCGGCAAATCGTGTGCATGCGATTCACGGCTCGTGTGCTGATAAGCAGTGTCCACACACTATGCGGATTGCCTGCACCGTCGAAACAGCATGCGCGCTCGTATCAGCCACAATTGTCTGTCCGCCGCATCGTTGAATGAGTTCCGCTAACCTGACTCGCACGCGAGCTGGAACTCGCTTGCTGCAAAGTCTCAGTCCGGAGTCGAAAGCCGCGGCACTACCGCCGGCTTACGAGCGCGATTCTTCCATAGTGCCATCCGCCTGAGCAGACCATCGCGGATTACCAGCGTGTGGAGCAGAACTGCGCTGAGATGGGCCAGAAACACGAAGAAAAGCAGGTATGCCAAAACCGTGTGCGCCCTTCGAAGAATTGCGTGAAGTAGCGCGTCTCTCGGAAGGATGGGCGGCAAGTGAAGCGGACCCCACAAAACAATCGGATAACGCGCGGCCGACAGCATGCCCCAACCCACCAAGGGCAGGACGAGCATCAAGCCGTACATCAGCCATTCGGACGACGTCGCCGCCAGACGTTCCATTGGCGACATTGTATCTGGAAATGGCGGTGGCGGATGTAGTTGGCGATTGACGAAACGGATGACCACAAGGAGCAGTATCGCGATCCCCAACGGTCGGTGGATCGCAATGAGCCTCTCGTGCTCCACCAACGACCCAACCATTGAGACGCCGATGAATAGCATCGCTATCACCATCGCCGCCATCAGCCAATGAAGTACGCGCGAAGACCACGCGAACTGTCGGAAGTCGGACGTGGGATTGCTCACTTGCCCACCTCCGACGCGGTGATAGCGCTTGGCACGTGAGGCTCGCCCGCGCGACGTGTGAATGACTGCGAATACGCTGCCGAGCGCGCGCTCAGCAGCGGATCGTCCGACCCCCGGATCCCGTTCGGTAACACGAGTGGATCGAAATTGACGTTTCGGATCGGGCTGGTGTCTTCGCTTTCGATCTTGTTGATCGTGAGCGTGCCGACGTCCACATGTTCACGGTCGCTCGGCCATGCAATTGTCGCGTCGCTGGTCGAATCACTAGGTTGGCGGATTGTGAGCACGAGCCGCCATTTTAGCGGTTGCTGGTTTAGACGAGCGATGAGGGCATCAAAAAGAAAATTCTCATTACCCTGTGTGCGCTGCGTGGCGCTGGGCGCAAACGCTTGCTCCGGAACCATCGACCATCGCACTGCCGTGGGCTTTCCCGCCCGATCGATGAATTCGAAAGCGTTCAAGCTGTTGAACGTACTATTGTCGAAACCTGATGCGATCGGTTGTGCCTTAATCGTCTCGATCGCCCGAGCGGATTCGGGGTGGTGAAGCAGAAACGCTTTGACGCTGGCCGGGTCGGGCTTGCCGGTCTTCGGATCTGGACGCGTCGAGATCAGTTGTTCTCGGAATGCCTCAGGCGTGTTAACAACGAAGACCGGTATACTGTTCATGCCCGTGCGCCATTCTTCACCATTCGGGAGTGAAAACAGCAAAGCCATGCTGCGAACGGTTTGCACGGCGTCTGCGGCGTGAGGCATACCGCCCGCCAGGGCAAATCGGCCGAAAACAGAGACCCTGCCACGCTGAAAGACCACGGCTTTCGAAAGTCGCGCGCCTTGACCGTTCGAGTCGAAATACCCACTAACGCAGACCCCCTTCGCGTGGTTGCGACGAAAACCTGGGTGGACACCATTGATCTGTTCGAACGTGTCGATGAAACGCCCCGGCGTAAGCTTATGCGGCGACAGCCAGCCACCTGCGTAGGCAAATCCGATGCCTACACCAAGCACGACGACGCCCACTAATGACAGACGTGCGAGTTTGTTTACGTTGCTGATTTGCTCCGCTCCCGAGTCACGAGAGGGCATGCTCGTCGCAGGAACTCGAATCAGGGGACGCGACCTTGTCATACGCTGCCGCCGCTCGCGAGTACGCACGAGCATTTGCGGTTCGCTTAGTGCTGAGCGGACTCGGGCGCAAGAGTACCCAGGCGGATTATTCACGTGCGCTCAGCGTCGAAACCTTCCGGACTCTCTGACGCGAAAGTCCGACGCATTGGAAATCACAGCGGAAGTTATCCCAAATCAGGCGATCGTGGCTGAAGCCACGTGCAGGGCCGAACATCAGTCACGCCCGGGGGCCCCATCGGCAGCTCCGAGGGGGCCCTCCAACGACGCAAGCGGGGAGCAGGCTCGCGGGAGTTGCTTTGGCCGGCACAATGACCCTCCAGCGAACGCCGCATGCTCATCTATTCATTCCAGTTCTTCCAGCCATCCCAGTTCTTGAACTGAGTCTTCCAGACGCCGCGATTGTTGTAATCGCCACCATTTCCAAGGAAGGCATCTTTGCGCGAGTTATCGCCACCAATGTGCCAACGCATCCACGCCACGTTTGCCCCGGCACCATCCCAGGGTCCAGAGCCATGACCGCCTCCGGACATCATACCCAACCAGCATGGTCCCTTGTTGCCTGGGTTATTGTAGTCTCCTTCTGCATTGGGTTTTTCTTGACCATTTTCGCCGTAGATGATCCCCACTGGAACTCGCACATCGACCAAAGCGGCATGGCCAAAATCACCGCTGTTATCCAGAAGGGCTGTCGTCACACGACGATCCGCGCGGACCGTTGCTTCAGAAGAAAGCCCACCCATGGAGTGGCCAAAAACTCCAACACGATTGAGAATCAGCCTGTTATACATTGGACTGCTGGAGTTTTCGTTCTGATCTTCCAACCAGTCGATCGCAGCTGTCATCAATTCGCTTCCTCCGCTTGATTCTCTGATCCCTACGATGACGAACCCCTGAGAAGCCATGCGGGTTAGGAGCTGCAAATAGTCTCTCGGAGGAGTGCCGCCGCCTGGACCCCAGATGGCAACAGGGTGCTTCGTGTTTGGCTCCTTGGTGATGTTCGTTGGACGCACAAGGATATGGCCACCGCCGCTGAAACTGAGATCCTCAACGGTTGTTTGCAATGGCCCATTGGCATTGACATCACTACCTGCAAGCAGAACCGTTACTTTGGATGTGCCAGTCCCACCGCCAGTGCTAGTCGCGGTCGTGCCGCCTGAGCTAGTCGCGGTCCCGCCAGTGCTAGTCGCGGTCGTGCCGCCGGTGCTAGTCGCGGTCTTACCGCCGGTGCTAGTCGCGGTCGTGCCGCCTGAGCTAGCCGCGGTCTTACCGCTGGAGCTAGTCGCGGTCGTGCCGCCGGTGCTAGTCGCGGTCTTACCGCTGGAACTAGTCGCGGTCGTGCCGCCGGTGCTGGCTGCACCTCCCGTCACTGCGCCTCCAGGCGCTTCCGCGCCCGAGCCACTACAACCAGCCAGGAAGATAGTGATAATCCCAACCAAACACGCCTTTGTTACCTGACGCTCCATTTTCATCAATGCGCTCCTCGACGTGGGCGGATGCTTGAAGCCCACGAACGGTATTGCAGACGCTGCGATCGCAGAAAGCGGTTCAAGAGAGTGTATTGTCCTCAACGTGGACCATGCGCCTCAGGGTCACCCGTCCATCGCGCAGGTGCGCGCCAAGGCATCATTGGTGATTTCGTTGTAGGCGCGCTCCCCAACTTTGCCATGATCCTACGGGAAATTCGTTCTCGATCGGCTACCGCAGGTCGGCAAGCGATTTTCTCCGCCTCGACGAGTACTTGTAACTCCTGACTCAAT
>JBLNFG010000829.1:0-3668 GCA_050263495.1 Myxococcales bacterium
GGGCTCGTCATCGGGGTCGAGACGTAGCGGCGGTTGTAGAAGAACTCCTGCCACTGGCGCACCATTCCTAGGTAACCATTGTTGATCACGGCGATGTTAACCTTCAGCCCCTCTTGCGTCAGTGTCTGCAATTCGGCTTGCGTCATTTGGAATCCGCCATCGCCGACAATCACCCAGACTTCCTCGGAGGGACACGCAAACCGAGCGCCAATCGCCGCCGGCAGTGCGAAACCCATGGTGCCCAAGCCACCTGACGTGATCAGCTTCCTAGGGTAGTCGTGCCGATAATACTGGGCCTCCCACATCTGGTGTTGACCGACGTCGGAGACGATAATCGCCTTGCCGTCGGTAATGCGCCACAGGTCGTGGATCACGTGTGCGGCGTATAGTTTGCCATTGTCGCTCATCGACTGGATGTCGATGACCGCGCTGTCGCCGCGCAGCTGATGGATGTGATCTAGCCACTCGCTGCGATCTCGCGTTTCGACGTTTGGCACCAGAAGTCTTAGCGCCTCCTTGATGTCGGCAATGATCGGCAGATCCACGACCACGTTCTTGTTCACTTCGGCCGGATCGAGCTCGACGTGAATCTTCTTGGCGTTGGGCGCGTAAGTCTTGAGATTACCGGTCACTCGATCATCGAAGCGCATGCCGAGGGCGATGATCAGGTCGCTCTCCTGAATGGCTTTGTTCACCCAAGCTTCGCCGTGCATTCCCATCATGCCCAACGCGCGTGGGTGACTTGCCGGGAAGCCGCCCAACCCGAGCAAGGTTGCAGCCACTGGGATGTCACTGCGGCGCACGAACTCGAGTAGCAGCGAGGTAGCGCCTGCTTGAATCACCCCTTGTCCAGCAAAGATCATCGGGCGTTTTGCCGCGTGAATCATCTCGATGGCTCGTCCAATTTGCTCTGGCACGGGCAGTCGCTTGGCACGGAAGCCGCGCATCCGTGCGGGGGTTGGATCCCATCGATAGAGAGCAGTCTTCTGCAGCGCGTCCTTGGTAATGTCCACCACCACCGGGCCTGGTCGCCCCTCGGCTGCAATATGGAATGCCTGCTTGATGGTGGCCGCGATCTCGTCCGCTTGGGTAACCAAGAAATTATGCTTGGTGATCGGCAGCGTGACGCCAGTAATGTCGATCTCCTGGAACGCATCGCTACCCAGTAGGGACGACCCAACCTGTCCGGTAATCGCCACCATTGGAATCGAATCGAGCATGGCGTTCGCGATTCCGGTGGTCAGGTTGGTGGCGCCTGGCCCGGATGTCGCGACGCACACGCCAACCTTGCCCGACGCGCGGGCATAGCCGTCGGCCATATGTGCTGCACCCTGTTCGTGTCGCACGAGGACGTGGTGCAACTGGGGGTACTTCGGCAGCGCATCGTAGGCGGGCATGATCGCGCCCCCCGGATACCCGAACACGACGTCTACACCGTGTTCGATAACGGACTCCCAAAGGATTTCCGAACCGGTCAATTCGCGCGCGGCTGAATCGATGCGCGCTGATTCGACTGGTGCATCGCCATGATTAGAGCTGGTCGCTGGCGGCGAGATTCGTTGGATATGGTTGAGATCGGAAGTCACGGGTATCTCCTTCTGGGGATCATTCACGGCATGTCGCAGACGGGAAGCGGCGAGAACGTCAGTGGGCGTTGGGGATTGTTACGGATTGCAGAAATCAAGAAACCCCCGCACCGGAAAGGGTGCGAGGGCCGAGAGTTTCACGTTCTGTCGATGGATACTCAGGCGGCCGCCGCACCCGTAGGTACTACGAGTACGCCGACGCGCCGAATGAGGCTGATTCCACTAAACGCGATGCGACTGCTGCCCGCTGGCAACACGACATCACGAGGATCAGCTGAGTACGACATGCGCGCGTATTCATTGCAGCCTCGACCCTTGTTGGTCAAGGCATTTTTTAGATCCAACTCAGACCGTGGGTGAGTCACACACGTCAACTCGATGCAAGGTCTTGACACCCGAAAACAAAAGGACGGAAACCGGTCAATCGTTCCGCCTGGGCCGTGATATTATTGAGACGACCACTTGGCCGATTTGGCCGACAATCCCCCACTTCTTAGAAAATCCGGTATTACTGGGCCACTGGATTGTGATGAGGCACGGTTCGATGTCGACTGTTTACGTGTGCGTATTACCCCATGGGGCAGTCGAGACGTATTCGTATGAGTGACTTCTCACGCGCCTGCAACTACCTGCACCATGTATGGCCGCGAATCTGTGTTCGCGCTGTAGACTACATGGTCTGGCCAACCTGACGCATTCCCATGCCAAACTCGCCAAAGTCCGAAGAGCTCGAGCGCGTGCTGTCCAGTGCAAAGGACAAGCCGCTCGTCATCCTGTTGGGTGGACACCCAGATCCCGATGCGATTGGCAGTGCTGTCGCGCATCAAAGAATCTGCGAAAGGCTGGGCGTCGCTGCCACGATCGCACATGTGCTGCCGCTTTCCCGCTCGGAGAATCGGGCGCTCGTCAAGGTCCTCGGCCTGTCCATGACCAAGGTAACCGAGATGGCAGATCTGGAGGAGTTCCAGTACCTGTCCTTAGTCGACGCAAGTTCCAGCGAGACAACGATCGATCTGCCCAAACATTTGCAGTTGCTCAGTGTCGTCGATCACCATCGCCCAGCGAGCCTTCCCAAGGCGCCCTTCGTCGACATTCGACATGATGTCGGAGCCACTTGCAGCCTGTATGCGGAATACATGGAGCAGGGGCTCGCGCCGCTTAATGGTGGAGGACGGTCGGATAGCACTGCAGCGACCGCAATGTTCTTCGGTATTCAGACCGATACCGACGATTTCGCGTTGGCAACCCCTGCGGATTTCCGTGCGGCTGCCTACCTCAAGCCGCACTGCGACGCGGAAGCTTTGAGTCGATTCGGTCGCCGTCGCATGACTGCGGAGGCGATGGTTGCTCTCAAGCGTGCCCTGCTCGATCTCGAGGTCATTCGCGATTTCGCGATTGCTGGCGTAGGGCGTGTTTCGGCTGTAAATCGAGATGCCATCCCCATGGCGGCGGATTTCATCATGCGCCGCGAAGATATCGATACGGTCTTCGTCTATGGCATCGTTGATGGTCGCATTGATGGAAGCCTTCGCACCAATAGCCCAAGCATCGAGCCAGCGACGTTCATGCTGAATGCCTTTGGGGAGGACTCACAGGGGCGCCCATTCGGTGGCGGGCGAGCAGATAAGGGTGGAGTGCAGCTCCCGCTCGGAGTGCTTTCAGAGACTGAGGACGAGGAGACGCTGTGGGAGCTCGTTCGCGAGATTGTCCACCAGCGTGTTTCGCGCGTAGTGCCAGAGCTCAGTCGTAATAAGCGCGACTTGCGCGACAAATCTGGTTGAGTGCTGCGGAGCAGCTCTTCGGTCGCGCACAGGCAATCTCAACTCTTGTGAAGTTGCCCTGTGCGCCTCAGGCGTTGCGTTACACTCATGCGCGCAGAACAGCGGCTGCTGCGCGGCGCACGACTAGCGCGCATGACGCGGATCTGCTCGGGCCTCGCGATTCCTTCGAAACGATGGGTACTTCAGTCCAACTGCTACCAGGCTAGTACCCCGAATCTTTTGAAGTGATGAGTGCTACCGAGGTGAGGGGTACTAGGAATTCGCGCAGCGAATTCGGGTTTGGGCGACCGGGAGTGGAAAG
>JBLNFG010000830.1:0-4264 GCA_050263495.1 Myxococcales bacterium
CGTCTCGCCTGGGAGGCAACTCGCGGCGCTCTGCTTGGCGCCGTCAGAGCACGAAAGCGCAAACACCATCACCAACCCAACCGAGAACCCGAACTTCACCGTCTGCATACCCAACCTAAACCTTCCGAAACTCGACACTAGGCCAGACTGCAGGCATAGCTCCTCGCGGCTTCGGTGGGGGCGCAAAATCGTGCCAGGTTGTGGATTTGCTAGGCGGCCAATGCTTCTCGATGACTCTCCCCGTGCAGTCAGAGAGCGCGTTGTGGCGCGTCCGCGTCCGCCTCGTCATCGCGCCGCATCAAAAAAACTCAGGAGACGAGGAACCGAGAGCCGCTGGCTAGCTCGCGTGGGCTGCTTCGGCTCGATGGTGAGCAGCGCGTTCGTACCCGTCGTTGAGTTACTGAGCGACGCCCGTTCCCGGCAACCTGCGAATTGGCCCGCCGGGGAAGCGCCACCGGGAACATTTGTTGGCCGCCGCTGTCCGAGCCTACTCCGATGACGGCATTGACCCACGGTTCTGAAGCCTCTAACCGGCCGCCAGCCGCCGTTGGCGCTGCGGGCGCGGTTTCATCAATGGATTCGGGTGCGTTGCCCGACTTGCTCGATCCGATTCCCACCTGCCGCATCGATCGCGAACAAGTGAGGGTCGCGATTGTGCTGGCGTTCTCGGGAGGAACCTCAGGCGGGCTGTTCGCGGAAGCACTCGACCGTGCAGCCATCGCACCATCGAGCTGGGACCCTAGTTCGTACGCTCGCGATATATTTTTGTCGGAGTTTGTGTCGCAGTGCTTCAAGGTCCGGATCGGGCGCGACGAGTACGTTCCTTCCACGGGGTATCTCGTCAAGCTGCTCGCGAGCCCTCCGCGGGACACGGGAGTGGTTGCGTATCGTCGATCAATTCTTGCAGAACTGTGTCGATCGCCTGAGCTACGTAAGGAGATCGAGCAAATCTATTTGGTGCTGCGCCGTCTAAGAACGCGACTCGAAGCGGCCACCGGAGTGGGCCGCTGGGGAGCACAGCGGCGCCAGCTAGAAATCCTAGAGCTCATCAAGACAACGATCGATTGTATGGCTGGTTCCCACTTGAGCCGATTGCGTGCCTATGGTGCAAGGCTTGCGGCGGGCGAACCCTATCGTTCCTTGAAGGATCTGCTCGCTTACGACGAGCATCTCGCAACGCTCGATCTGAAACTCCGCTTGGGTGCCGATGGCAGTATCCGAGGTTTCGAGATCCTCGCGGTTCAGGAGAATGAGAGTAACCCGTTCGTCGCATCTCCTCTGCGCCGGTGGCTCACCAAGCTAGAGCTGTTCGCGCGAGGGTATCGCTTCAACGATAGCGAAGTCATGGCCAGGCTGATCGATGCGGTGTTCGACGGTTTGCAGGACGAGGTCGTGCCGCTCGTTCAGCTATTGGGAGACTTGGAGTTTTATCTTGGGGCCATGGGATTTAGGGACGTTGCACATGCGGCGGGGCTCGAGGTGTGTTTGCCTGACTTGGTCGCTCCGTCGGCGCCCCGACGCCTTACAGGGTTGTTCAATCCGCTGCTGTTTGCGCAAAGAATCACGATTGTGCCGTGTGATGTCGAGATTGATCGTCACGACACGACGGTGTTAGTTACGGGTCCCAACTCTGGCGGAAAGACCCGCCTGTTGCAGGCAATCGGGCTCTGTCAATTGCTTGCGCAGTCGGGGGTGTTCATTCCTGCGCGAGCGGGAACTCTTGCCTATGCGTCTTCGCTCGTCGTTTCGTTGATTCAGGAGACCAGAGCGGATCAGGCGGAAGGCCGTCTAGGGATGGAACTCATGCGGATTCGCGAGCTTTTCGAGCGGCTGCCGCCAGGTGCCATGGTGATTCTCGACGAGTTATGCTCGGGAACGAATCCATCGGAAGGCGAAGAAATCTTCGAGCTAGTGCTTAGAATGCTGACGCGGCTGCGCCCACAGACCTTCATCACGACGCACTTTCTGGCGTTCGCGGCTCGGCTCGAGCAGGAGCGCAAGATCAAGGAGCTCCGCTTCCTGCAGGTACATCTCGGACCTGATCATCAGCCGACCTATACCTTTAGCACCGGAGTTGCACGGACATCTCTGGCTGGTCAGGCTGCCGCACGTCTAGGTGTCACGGGGGATCAGCTGATGGCACTAATCGAGCGGAATCTTTCACAACGACAGAACACGAGTTCGTTGGGGTGAGCCGTCATGCCAACGTTGCTCGTCAACTCGAGAATGGATCCCATGCTCGCCGCGCGCGTGGAAGCGAGCGTTGCTGGGCGTCGGGGTGGCTCCACGCGTAGTCGCGCCAGTAAGCGCTTGGTAAGCGTATTGCGGCTGGGTCTGGTTGTCGGTCTCGTAGTACTCGCATCGACGATTTACTGGAGTCGTCGCGCTAGGCAGCTGGAGTTCGAGCGTCAAAGAACGGGCCTCGTTGATGCGTGGCGTAAGCACTCTGAAGGATTATCGAACATTGCGCTGGATTTCTCGAACCGCGTCGAAGGCTTGCTTGCCGGAGCCACCGGCGACTACGGGGGTGACCTCGTCGGGTCAGAGCTCACTGGCGGTGAATTCTCGAAGAATCTGAGCAGACGCTGGTTGTACGTGAGGGGGCCGCTCGCGTCCTTTCAGACCTCCGTTGGGCTGAGAAAGTCCGCCTCAGAATCCGGACGTGACGCGTTTCTTCTGTGCTTGCTCGATCCGCCACCCTCGGCAAGCGAGAAGGCCTATTTGCCGAAAGCCAGATTGGCTTTGGAGGGTGGGCGGGCAGCACATCAGCTATCAGCGCAGTTTTATCGACTGCAGGATCTGGAAGCGGGACTGCCGTACCTATCTGCAGGTTGGGGTGAGCAAGTACGAGCAGCCAAGGAGCCAAGCGTTCTCATGCGTCTTGAGCGCGAGTCTAAGCGGGCGCCGTTGTCAGCCACGAAGGAAGCCTTGGCTGCCGAGCGACTGCTCGCCGTTTTTGACGAGCCTAACGACGCTGGGGGAGTAACGGAGATGGACGGAGAGCATGCCCACGGCGTGCGCGTGTTGATGTGGGATCTTACTGCAAACAAGCTTCTTCTCAAGTTCCGCACGAAGGTCGATCCTGCCTGGATTACGCCAAACCGCCGTTCCCAGTACGCGCGTGAACTCGACAGCTGCAAGCTAGCAGTCGCAGTGCGAGACTACGTCAACGAGATTCGACGTCCTTGAGCGTCGTTGTTCAAATGACCCCAGGTGCTCTCCTGATGGGCAGCGGGCGGTCACCGCATCCGCTGCCGACCACCGCAGAGCAGTCGTCAGCTCGGAACCCGCGATACAGATACGCTGGCGGTCTTTCGCCAGGAACGGCGGCGCCAGGTGGGAGATTCTGAACGCGTATGGTAAGAGAGGTGCGCCCCTTGCAACCAGCGGTGTCGGCGCTCACAGCCTCTTCAAACAAGCCCTTCGCGTGCAGCTCACCGGGCGGTAAAGCTCCGCTTTGGAATCGGTCAAAGAACCCGTCACCTGGCGGGGGAACGGACAACTCTAACTTCGCGGTATGGATGTTATGTCACCCGAACTGCTCTAAGCGCCCCATGGCTTTGGAAGTGTTGGCCGCCAACGCTCAATCCTGCCGGATTTTTGGTTTTCACGGCGCGCAAACGGTCATAGCGTGGTCACGACGGGCAAACCCAAAGGAAGCCCTGAACGTCCCCTGAACGTCGTCACGGGGCGGCGCACCAACCCATATGCCGGTTTGTCCCTGCGGTGGTACTGACGCGCTTGGTCGGCACAAGTTGGCACACTTCTGCGGAATTTGCGGCAGAAAGCTCATATCTACCGTGCGGCACTGGACTTGCTTCGCGGTGACCGTCGCGAATGCGGAGATCCTTATGAAGGCGCTGATTGATCACTTTGGCTATGTCCCCGAGACTTGTGTTTGGGAGCTCACTCGAGCGTGTAATCTGAGGTGCGGTCATTGTGGCACCTCCGCTGGCCGGCGCCG
The DNA here is from genome assembly GCA_050263495.1 of Myxococcales bacterium. GTDB lineage: Bacteria > Myxococcota_A > Polyangia > Polyangiales > Polyangiaceae > FEN-1139. The sequence goes on from JBLNFG010000830.1 coordinate 3,965, forward strand.
AGCCTGCGAGCTCAGCACGGTTGAGGCAGTCGACCTGGCTCAACAACTGGCGCGCCTTGGCAATCGACTCACGACGCTTTCTGGTGGTGAGCCTACGCTGCGCGACGATTGGCCCGTGATTGCACGGACACTGATCGATGCCGGCGTCATCGTCAACATGGTGACCAACGGTCAGTCTGATGCCGATGACTTGGCGTACATGGCCAGAGAGGTCGGGCTCGCCAACGTGGCAGTCAGTCTGGATGGACTCGAAGAGACGCACGACACCTTACGTTGTCGCGGAGCGTTCGCCAAAGCCAC
>JBLNFG010000831.1:0-3243 GCA_050263495.1 Myxococcales bacterium
GTGACGCTCGAACCAACCTCTGTCGGTTCCACCACGCTGCTACGCGTGATAAAGACCCGCAAGAGTCTCCGGGCCAAGATGGTTAGCGCGGCAACGGCGGAGGCCCTCGCACAATGATCGATCGACGCGGATTCTTGTCGCTCGTCATGGTCGTCTGCTCTCCAATCGCAGCCTGTGGCCCGAGTCATATTCAGCCGTTTACGCCGCACGATCGCAAATACGAGGTCGGCGAGTACGAATCCACCAAGAAGCAGAGTCGACCCGCGACGGGCTCTATCTACTCCGAAGCGCAAGCCGGCTATCTAGAGGACACGCGAGCCCTGCGCACAGGTGATGTCGTACACGTGCGAATCGACGAGAAGGCCGACGCCCAGGGCAACGCCACCACGGATTTGTCGAAGGAAACCTCGCGAGACGCGAGCGTGGAGAACTTGCTCGGTCTGGTCCCCGCCATTCGCAAAGCCTATCCTAACGTCGATCCCGAGAAGTTGGTCAGCTTGGCTTCTAGCTATGACTTCAAAGGCTCGGGCAAGACCGAGCGCGCGGGTCAACTCACTGGGTTGATTGCCGTGCGAGTGAAGCAGACCCTCCCCAATGGTGATCTCTTCGTCGAAGGCACCAAGGTCGTGATGATCAACCATGAGGAATACCACCTCTACATCTCCGGAGTTGTGCGCCCAGCCGATATCGAGGGCGACAACTCAGTTCCTTCTTCACTCATCGCCGATGCCCGCGTCGAATTCACGGGCCGCGGCGACATCAACGACCAAGTGGAACGGGGCTGGCTCACCAAGGTTCTCGATTTCGTCAATCCATTCTGATCATGTGCAGACAGCTGATCGCCCAAGTACTTCTCACTATCGCGTTAGTCTCAGTACTAACGATGCCCGGCAACGCACACGCGGACCGCCTCCGCGACGTCTCCGACGTGCTCGGTGCGCGCGAGAACCAACTGGTGGGCTACGGTGTCGTGACCGGACTAAATGGGACCGGGGACGACATTACCGCCCCTTTTGCGGCGCAGTCATTACGTGCGCTATTGCGACGCTTGGGTGTTCAGATTGACAACCGACAGCTGCGATTGCGCAATGTTGCCGCGGTCGTCGTGACCGCAACGATACCTCCCTTCTCTCGCAATGGGAGCCGCCTCGACGTGCTCGTTTCGGCACTTGGTAACGGGCGGTCGCTGCGCGGCGGTGTCTTGGTGCAAACCCCCCTGCGAGGTGCGGACCGGAGGACCTACGCAGTAGCGCAGGGGCCGTTGGTCGTCGGTGGCTTTAGTGCCCAAGGGATGTCCGGTACTAGTTTCACAGAGAACACCACGAATACGGCGCGAGTGCCGTCCGGAGCATTGGTAGAACGGGAAATTCCAACTCAGTTCGTGGACGGCGACAAACTGACCCTGACGCTGCGCAGCCCCGACTTCGGCACTGCGAGTCGAATTGTGCAAAGCGTGAATACGGCACTTGGTGAAGGCACGGCGGAGGCCCTAGACGGGGGTTCGGTGCTGGTAAAGGTGCCGGATAAGTACAAGAAGACGCCCGTACAGCTGATCGCAGAATTGGGCAATCTTGAGGTCGAACCCTCTGCGAATGCGCGCGTCGTTATCAACGAACGCACGGGCACGGTAGTGGCAGGTGGCGAGGTAAAGCTGTCTCCGGTGGCAATCGCCCAGGGTGGAATCACGATCAGCATCCAGGAACAGCAGGCAGTCGTACAGCCGAACGCATTTGGCCAAGGGCAAACACAGCGACTCACCCAGTCGGACGTGAATGCACAGGAGAAAGTGCCCCCAGCCATGAACTATCTCGCTGGCGCAACGTCTCTAGCCGAACTTGCCCAGGCACTGTCGACCCTGGGAGTCTCCCCACGGGAAATGGCTAGTATCCTGCAAGCGCTAAAAACTGCCGGTGCTCTCCGAGCTGAGGTCGTCGTACAATGACTGTTCCCTCCCACTTCGCATCAATCGATCTAGCACACCGCATGCAGCCCCAACCCGACGCTGAGCTGCGCGCTGCACGTGATCACGCAGTAAAGCAACCCGCCGATTCAAAGCTGCAGCACGCGGCAAAAGAGTTCGAGGCCGTATTCCTACGTCAGATGCTGACAGCACTCGAGAGAACCACCAAGGTCGGCAGTAGTGGTGCCACTGTCGCTGGGCAGCAAACCTACGGCACCATGGTCGTCGAGGCCGTGGCTGACGCGGTAGCAAGCGCGGGGGGCCTTGGATTAGCGCGCACGATTTCATCGGCTCTGGCCGAACGTGTTGACCCGAACTCCGAACTTCAAGGCACACTGGCCCGCTCTGAGCCCGCTCGTCACGCCGTGCCTGAGAAAGGCGCCTCCCAACCTCGGGTCGGTTCTACCTCAACAGAGTTCGCTCAAGGGTTCTCTCTCAGTGCCGTTCCTACAACTGAGATTCGAACGACCAAGCCCACCTCACCTGGGCAAGTGGCCGATCGGAGGATCAGATGAAAGTCACTAACAATCCAGCCCTAGACGCGTATCAGCGCATGGCGGTGACGCCGATCGGTGCCCCTCGAGCCCCGAGTCCGGCCAAGGCAGCGGAGAAACCGACAGCAACTGCGCCCGATCAGCAGATTGCGAAAGTCTCAATTTCCTCCGAGGCCCGCCAGCTTGCCGTAGGCGGCAACAACCCCGTTTCCGACCCCGAGAAGGTCCAACGATTGAAGGCGGCACTCGATGCCAATCAGCTCACCTTCGACTCAACGAAGATCGCTGAACGCATGATCGGTGCATTAGGCTAGTAGCGCGATTCAATTGAATTGATGGGTCCTACGGACCCGGCCGCTACGCGGCCATCGCGCTACTAGGTTTGTTCCGTTGGGCATTCGCCCAAACCCGAATTCGCTGCGCGAATTCCTAGTACCCCTCACCTCGGTAGCACTCATCACTTCAAGAGATTCGGGGTACTAGTACCAGCGCGCGGTACCTGCGCGGGCGTGGGTGCAGGGCGCACTAATCTACGCGATGCGCCGGCTTAGGGGTGGACAGTGCCTGGGCGCGCCTGCAACATTCGTGTTTGGCCATGTTTCACCGCGAATCCCGCGGCCGCTGTGCGCCCGCCTGGTGCCGCCGCGGAGGCACAATGACTGCCGGCACTACTTCTGGCGAGCGGCACTAATAATGCTGTCGCGGCTCTGGTCGATTCGAAGTGGCGTGGGCTGGATAGCTACTGGTTTTGTTTTGTTCGGCGCGTGTACGCCCCTGCGCGATCTCGAC
>JBLNFG010000832.1:0-5943 GCA_050263495.1 Myxococcales bacterium
CAGCGCCAATACTGCGGCAAAGGGTGGCGCGAGCAATGTTACCAGTGCGGGGCGCAGCAACGGCGGCGCATCTGGATCGAGTTCAAAGCAGACCGCCGCGGGCGCGAACGCTACGGGGGGAATGGACGCCGTTGGTGGCGACTCCGCTGGTGGCGCGAGTAGTTGCTCGTGGGAGTCTGCACCGGAATCGTCCAACGGTGAACTTACTTGCTACTGGTTTGGTCAGGGTACGCCCAACAACTTCGTCGACGAATGTCCCAACGGGTTCAAGACCTCTTGCGGTTACTGCGGCTCAGAGAAGGGGAAGAAGGATCAGGCGAACCCGTATCCGTGCGCAATTGGAGAGGTGACGAACGCCGTTGAACACATTCCGACGGAGCACTTCGTGGCCTTCCCGAACAACTCGCGTGGTGACTACTGTGGCATGTGCGTCGAGGTGACGTATCGAGGGGTCACCATTACCGCGACCGTCATCGATTATTGTGCGAGCTGCCAAACTGCAGGCCATATCGATCTGAGTCTTTCAGCGGCCGAGGCGTTGGGCATGGTGGAATGGAATGGCAATCCGAAGAGCGGCATTACTTGGAAAGTAGTTGGTTGCCCCGCTACCGAAGACATCTTCGTTTCATACAACGGCGGCAAGCAGACGCGGCAAGCCTACTTCAAGAATCTCGCCTTCCCGATCAAGACCGCCAAGTTCGAGGGCAAAGAAGCAACCTTGAATACGGGATTCTGGGACTTCGGCGCCGAGGTCGCGGGCAAGACCGTTACCTTGACAGACGTGTTGGGTTACACGATTGAAGGTACCATGCCGACGGCTCTGCCCGGTGGCACCTTTGGCGCGCAGTTCCCGCTCACGTGTGAGTAGGGGGCGTCACAGTATCACCACGAACACTCAGCACCGTGTCCTCACGGGTCCCGTGGAGTCTGGATGAATGATCCGCGTTATTGCACGTGCACGAATGGAATCTGGGCGTGCATTGTCGCGCCATGAGGTCCGCTCGGTGCCAAGCGCGAGCGGAGCATCAGCGTAGCGAGCCACGACCGTCGCTAGCGACAGCCTTCCAGAATGTCAGGCCGTCCGTAGCGAGCGCGAGTTAGCCACTGCCTTTTCTTGGCGTGATAGTAGGAACGACCTGTCGGCGATTGCGACGATAGATTCGAAAGTCGCTATCGAACGTGAGCACTGCGCTCCGCTGATCGAGTTCGGTCATCCTGACCAAACACGCGTCCGCCAAAGACATGGGCACGTCGCCGAACTTCTTCATCAAGACCCGCAACGACTCGATTTCGGAGACTACGTGAAAATCACTTCGGACGATACCGCGAGAAACAAGTTCCAGCACCGCGTCCTGTCCACCGCTGACATCTTGGAGCAAGAAGCAAGCTTCTGAGAGCACTGGGTCGCAAGTGAAGATTGGCGGCTCGATGGTATCCAGTATCTCAGCCGCCAACGAATGGATACGCTCCCTTTCGATTGAGTAGCGCAACCAACGGACCTGTATCGATGATTACTGAAGTCACTTGCCGTATCCCGACATGTGCTTGCGATTCGTTGCCAGAGCGGATGGTCCCTCAACGGAGCCCACCAATGCCCCCGCTATTGCCGTCACGGAGCGGCGCTGTCCCGTTGCGAGGGATTCCAGCGCCTCACGGACGAGCGCCGAGCGACTAGCCCTACGCGCTCTCGCAAGTTCGCTTAGCGCGTCGTCGAGGTCCTCTGGGAGTTTGAAAGACACGGTGCGCATCGGAGCTGGCATAGTATTGCCTCGAGTTACAAAGGGTATTACGTGAATACCGATCAGGCAAACTGCGCGGCAAGATTCCTCGCGGCGCTTCGACCGCGACGACTTCGTTCTGGCTTCGCGAGTGACCGATTACTAGGGCATGTATTGACGGAGACGCGCCCGCCTCTGGACGACATGCAATGCGCTTCGAGTCACCGACGGCCTATTCCGCGATCACGAGTCCCGTGGCCCTACCAACGCTTGCGAATGAGCCGCCGTTGCCCACGTCCTTGGGGATCCCGGCGGCATCGACCGTATGCACCGCCAGTACGCTGTTGACGCCATCGGCCATGACCAGCAGCGAACCGTCGCGAGATATCGCGAGCGTCGTGATGGCGGACAGCCCAACCATGGTGAACGGTGATCCAGATAGAAGCGTCGGAATGCCCGCATTGAGCGAGAATCCGCTCAGCTGGTTGCCGTCGTAAAGCCCCACGTACAAGCGAGTGCCGTCGCGTGTGAACGCCATCCCGTTCGCGTACTGAGATGTCGTGTTCGTTGCGATGGGTGTTCCGGCGAGGACTACCGGCGCTCCTGTCGAGTTCAGCAGCGCGTAGCCCGCCAATCTGGCCGAGGTCAGCGTGTCCGCAAGGTAATACCAGGTACCGCTGGGATCGGCGTGTGCCGACCAGGCGTTGAGCCCGATTGGGTACGGCGAACCTGCGACGGGAGTCAACGCGCCGGTGGTAGAATCCACGCGATGGACGACCAACGAGTTGAAGTCGGGTCCCAAGTCACGCTTGTTGTTGACCACGAGGAGCTGATCGCCGTCGAGTAGGGCTGGGCTGGCGGAGGCGGCTCCAAGATGTTCAAAGGGCGAGCCACTCACGGCAGTCAGATTGCCGGCGGAGCTCACCGTGAATGCGCTGATGGATGCTCTCGGGGTGGTGCTGTTCTTGACGGCGTTGTTCGTGGAATACACTAAGGTGCCCAAAGCATTGACTGCAATGCCGTTACCAGAAGATGCACCGGTGCTGAACGGCGCATTGCCGGTTGCCCTCAATTGCCCGGTTACCGGATCGATATCGAAGACCATGATGGAGGTATCGTTGACCGCGAAGAGCCGTCGCGTCGCACGATGGAAGGCCAGCGTCGTTGCGTCGATCATGGAGCCCGAGAATGCGTCGCCCGTCGTGTACGGCGAACCCGACAGCTCGGTCGGGGTCCCGTTTGCGCTGAGCGAAAAGGCTCCAATGGAGTTGGTAGGCTGTGACGCACGATTGATGTAAACCGTGCGCGGCAGCACGACTTCGAAGGTCGAGCTATTCGACTGTGCGGAGCCGACCTTGACCGCGATGCTCGTCGCGCCGGGGCGCACTGCTCGGGGAATTGCTACCTCGATGGAGGTATCGGACCAGTAGCTGGGTGTGACTGCGCTGCCTGCGATGGTCACCGTGCTTGGCCCTTGCGTGGCGCCGAAATTCCTCCCAGTGATGGCGATAGTCGTCGTGACAATCCCAGAAACGGGGCTGACGCTCGCAATCGTTGGAAACGCCAGAGTGGCGCTCGTACCGCCGGTAGCGGCTACTCCCCCAGTCTGTGCTGCGCCCGACGTAGCGGTGTTTGCCACTGTCGAGGTGCCGCCCGCGCCAGCACCGCCCGTAAGCGTATTGAGCGAGCCAGCGGTGCTCCCGGGGGCGCCGCCGATTGCGGACTGGCCTCCACTGAGCACTGTGTCGCTACTCGATTCGCCTCCTGCGTTGGTTCCGCCCACGGCGAGAGAGCCGCCCGTCGAGGCATCACCGCCGGCGGAACTCGGCGCTCGAGAGCTGGCATCACTGCGGCCGCCGAACCCCGCAGCAGTGGAGGAACGGCCTGCCTGAGCCGTCAGCCCCGCACCAGCAGATCCTCCTTGCGTGCTGCCTCGCTCACCCGGGCTAACTGCCACGCCCGAACAAGCGATAGCAGCAAACATAGCAACGGAACTACCAAGGCAGTGAAGCAATAGGCGCATGGTTCTAACCTTCCAAACCCGATCAAAAGATGTAGCCTTGCTCCGCATAGCTAGGATTCTCCAACCGGACAACGCAAAATGTGGCGCCCCGACGCGTTGTCCGTCGATCCAGGTGAGTCCGCTAACCGGGTTAACCTGAGAAGAGGTCAATTTTCGCTCATGCCTTATGAGCTGTCGGCCGCGGTACCGAGCGCGCTGCTGGCCTTTTGCCGGTAGTGTCGCCAGCTCGAGCAGGTTGCTTCCCTCAACCGCTTTGCTCGTAGCTCGAAGGTTCTGACCGAGCCCTGCCGCTGAGGATCCGCTCCGGAGTTCAGCACGATAAGCCTTGGACACCACCACTGGCGTGTGCGACATTCACTCCGAGCGTGATGACTTGGGCTGACCGGGTGTGGCGATCTGCAGGCGTGTTTGGGCTAGCGTTCTTCAGTACTGTTCGAGCGTCAGCCTGCTATTCCAACCCCAGCGACATCCAACAAAAGTCCAGCAAAACTGAGCTCAAATCAGGCTCGGAAACTCGAGCCTCCGTGCCGTCGAACGAGCCATCGAGCCCCTTTGGCCAATTTCTCTCGTTCCGAGTGGATGGCCCAGTGCGCAAGAGCGACCGATCTCCCATGGCCCTGGGCGTCGACTATTCGTTTGGGTACTGGGTCGCAAACAATGATGCCCTGCTCCTTTCGGCGGGCCTTGGCCCGGGACTGAATTTCAAGAAACCCATCGTTCCGCTACTGGAGCTACCGCTTCGCGCAACACTAATGACGCCAGGTGCGTCAGTATCTCTGGAATTCTCGCCGACGCTTGCACGTTACCAAGGGCATACGTACGCGCTGGGCTCTGTTGGAATCTATTACGCGCTTCTCTACTTCTTCGACTTCGGTTTTAGTGCGCAAGTGCCGCTGTCGTCGGGAGTACAAAAGGGAGAAGACTGGTTGCGCGATGTCAGCCTTGGGCTCCATGTCCACCTGCCCGTGTGTCTTTCGCGCGGTCGACTTCATGTGCGTTGGGGCTGCTTATAGACGCTCGGTTCCGGCTAGTACCGCCCCTGGGCCGTCAAGATGCCTGGACCGATCACCATGCTCACACTGCTCGCCGATTCTTGTTTCGGCTTCGTGAGCCAAAGCGTTAGCCCTGCGGCTGCGCTTACCCCTGCGACGATGAATCCTGCGGCGGAGATTGGGCGCAATTTGTTGTACTTGTCCATGTCCGATTGGAGAGCGGGATCAAAACACTCGTCCGTCGTGCATCCCGCATCTCGGAGGCTCGAATGTTTACTCAACAGCATGAGCCCAGTGGTGGTGCCGACGATCAAGCCCGCCGCGCCAATCCCGAAGCTCGTCCACATCGCGTACTGCTGGGTTGAGTTTTTGGTTTGTGGCGTCGCGGTCACGTCGGGTTGCGTGCCGGTGCGGTTCGACGTTGGAGTTGCGGAATTAGGTCGTGTGTCGGCACGGCTCGACGTTGGAGTTGCGGCATTAAGCTGTGTGCCGCCGCTGCTCGACGTGGGAGTCGTTGCTACGGGTGACGTCGGTGTGCCGAATACGCCCGGTGACGTTGGGGCAGCCTCAGGTTTGAACCCCAACTTCATCGTCGCTTGCTGCCCTTCGGCAAGCTCGACGCGTTGGGTCACCGACTTCCCATTGCGCGTCGCTACCACGACGTAAGTGCCGGGATCGAGCGGCTGCGGTTTCGTCAGCCCCGCCACGTCGCGGTTGACGCCATCGACCGTCACCGCGTCGGGCAAAACCAATCCATCCATCTCGAACTTCAGCGTCGGGATGCGTGGCATCAGCGCCGCTACCTCCTGTTTGGCCTCGGCTTGCGCCCGCTGCTGAGCATCGTTCTTCCAGAGCTCGTTCGGTTGCATCGCGAGCGCGCTCTCGTAGAGCTCGGCGGCGGCACGAAGCTTACCGAGCTTCACGTTGGCGCGCGCGGCCCAGAGCGCTGCTGCGGGGATCGGCATGACCTGGAGCACCTCTAGCCATTTGCCACGCGCTGCTTCCATCTGATTCTGTTCGAATAACGCGCCACCCTCGTTCATGAGAGCACGCAAGTGATCGCGGGTCTTTGCGTCGATGGCAGCCGACGCGGGCGCACCACACAGTGACAAGGAGAGTGCAATACCAAACCAGGCTTGAATGAGTCTCATTTTGGCCTAAAATCCTGCGTAATCGCGCGACTTTGGTTTCTGTGGGGTGCTTGGTGTGC
>JBLNFG010000833.1:0-15644 GCA_050263495.1 Myxococcales bacterium
GCGTCATCGGCATCGTCTCCCGTGGCGGCTCCTTGCTCGCCAAATGGATGCTGACACACCGCAAGCAGAATCCGATGTACACGGCATTCGATCGCATCTGCGACATCATGCGAGAGTACGATGTGACGTTCTCGCTCGGCGACGGCTTGCGCCCCGGCGGGCTCGCTGACGCGTCGGATCGCGCGCAATTAGCTGAGCTTTCGACGCTTGCCGAGCTGACCGAAAAGGCTTGGCGCAAAGGCTGCCAGGTGATGATCGAGGGCCCGGGGCACGTGCCGTTCGACCAGATCGAATACAACATGAAGCTCCAGCGCCAACTCTGCCACGGTGCGCCCTTTTACGTGCTCGGGCCACTCGTGACGGACGTCTTTCCGGGATACGACCATATTACCAGCTGCATTGGGGCTACCTCCGCTGCGTATCACGGCGCGGCGATGCTCTGCTATGTCACGCCCAAGGAACATCTCGGCTTACCCAAGAAGGACGACGTGAAGCAAGGCTGCATCGCGTACAAGATTGCGGCCCACGCCGCGGACGTTGCGCTTGGGATCCCAGGGGCTCGTGATTGGGATGATCAACTGACCAAGGCACGTGCGGCTCTGAATTGGGATCAGCACTTCGAACTGGCTTTTGACACCGATTTCGCGCGCGCCTTGCACGATGAAGATCTCGACATCGACACGGACTTTTGTGCCATGTGCGGGCACGATTGGTGCGCCGTTCGTATCTCGAAGGAGATTCAGGAGTTCTCGAGCGGCAAGGCCGAAGGCTTTGCGCGTGATCGCGTGCTCGTCTCGGAAGCGCTGAACGACGATCAGCGCGCGATCCTCGAGCAACGCGGCGTGCTGCCGCCAGAGGAGATCCATCGCTTGGCCACTAAGACGCGCCGCGTGGTCGGCGTCAAAGAGGGCGTCAAGGCTACTTGCCACAGTGACGTCCTTGACGCGACTGCTGCCAAGCGATTGCAGAACGAGCGGCTCGTGGAACTGCGCGTTCCTGGGCCTCGTGCGGATGCCGAATAGGTTACATCTGCTGGATACGTAGGCCAGGTCTGGCGACCACGCTGGTGTCCTCGACCTGTGTCCCGCGGATATCGAGCGTCTTCAGTGCCTTCAGTCCCTTGAGCGGAGCGAGGTCCTTCACCTGCGTGTTCTTGAGCACCAACACCTCGAGCTTCTCGAGCTTCGCGAGCGGTGATACGTCGGCGACCTGCGTGTCGTCGAGCAAGAGCTCGGTCATGCCCGTCGCGGCCGTGAGCGGGCTCAAATCTTTCACCTGCGTGTGCGCGAGATCGACTCGGTCAAGCTTCGTCATTTTGGCGAGCGGCGAAAGATCGGTGATTGGATTGAGGCTCAAGCGCAAACTCTCGAGCTTCGTGAGGCCAGCGATGGCACCGATGTCATCGACCTCTCCACGACCGATGAAGAGCTCCCGCAGTTCGGTCAGATGCTGAAACAGACAGAGGTCGAGTTCGCTGATCTTTGCTTGCGAGATGTTGAGGCTGCGCACCTTCTTCAAATCGCCGATCGTAAGCGGCCCCTTGGGCTTTTGCGCCTTGAGTCGGATCGCTGCCTCGACGTCCGGATTATCCAGCACCGGCATGCCCTTGGGGCAATCACTTGCCAGTTTCTTGGTTTTGGTTTTGCGCGGCGCAGCAGACGGCTCAGGTGCGGTCACACTCGCGACGACCGAGGGAACCTCAGGTGCCTTGGTCACGGCACTTGGCGTAGAGGAAGCGCTGCGCGATGGCGAGGGCTTCTCTTCGCAGCTGCACAGGCTTGCGAGGGCGATAATGGCGAGAAATCGGGGTAGGGTGCTTACTAGGTGAGGAGGGTGCGCGTTCACGGTCGGAGGCTAACAGAGTCACCAGCCCGATCCCAGCGGGTTGGCTGCGCTCGATAGTTGCGCGCCCGCACTTCTCGAACGCGCGGCCATCTGTGAAGTCTCTTCACTCGCATCCGAGGCAGGAACCGACAGCGTACCCACCTTCTTGAACGCGCGGCCATCTGTGAAGTCTCTTCACAGATGCGACAGTAATGTCTTGCGCAGAATTCGACGCAGTTGAGCTCATACGGCCCAGGGTCTCGATTACCGGCGGCTTATCGTGGCGTTGGAAGATTTGCGGCGGGCTTTCCCCTCAGTCGCCGATCACGGTACGATCCTTGCTGTAAGCCACTGCGCGCGAGGAACCATGACCAGGAAGACAGGGCTTGCTGCATTCGCCATGCTCGGCATCATCAGCGTGGGGTGCAAGGACGAAACCGTCGAGTCCGAGGACATTCGAACGTCAGGGATCTGGGCCAGTTTCGAGGTGCTAGCGACTGGCAACGGTGAATCTAGCGTCAAGTCACAGCTCCGCGTGGGCGGTGACAGCGGGACCCTCGTCAACCTCACCGGACAAGACAAGCTCGTCTGTAGTGTTGGGGACGCGCTCACTAAGACCCTCGCCAAGAGCGGCGACTACTACAAGGGCACGTTTGCAGCAGATGCAGGTGGAACCCAGTTCAAGTTTGCATTCAGTCGCGGTGACGCCGACGAGGCAGCGCCCAATTCCGTAGTGACCCTGCCGGATCCGTTCACTATTGGCGGCGTTACTGATGGGCAGCAGGTTTCTCGCGCTGCTGCGCTGACGATCACTTGGGAACCGAGCACCACGGCGGGCGACGCAATGACGTGGACGTTGAGTGGAGACTGTCTGTTCGACTCGCACGCGAGCGTGCAAACGGACGGCACACTGACGCTACAGGGAGAAGACTTCGACGCGACTCCCAGCGCGGACGAAGCCGCGAAGTCGGGTGATGCCGAAAAGGCGAACTGCACGGCGAAGCTCTGCCTGGAACGATTGCGAAAAGGGACGCTCGATCCAGCCTTCGCTGAGGAGGAAGGTGGCAAGATCTTCGCCGTGCAGAAGCGCTGCGTGCAGTTTGTTTCCACGCCGTAAAGACCAAACCCAAATTAGCTTACAGGCGCTGCGTCGGATGTAACTCGGACGTGGCGCTTGCCTTTATTAAGCGTGCCGTGTTGGGCATGCGCTCGTTCTCGGTGGATTGAGCGTCAGACGCGCTCGAGCGTTGCTCGGGGATTCGGGGCGTAGGCGGAGCAAGGCCGCCAGATACTTTAGCTCCGCTCCAATAGTCCGCGCAGACGCTTTGGTGCTATCTCGTACAGCTTTCCGCAGTAATCGCAGTTAATGGACAACACCTCGTCCGAAGCGGCGAGCTCTTCAATGTCCGGGCGCGGTAGTGTCGCCAGTGCACCGATGACCTTCAATTCGTCGCACCAACAATGATACTGGACGCTGCTCTGACCGAGACGCGTGAAGTCCATGCCGTAGAGCAGTTCGGAGAGCAGCCAGTCTGGCGTGTATTCCGGTTTCCTGAGCCACTCCACCATGTCCCGAAAATCGTTAAGCCGCTCGGTCATGACCATCAACGGACCGCGTTGGGCGCCCGGGAGCAACTGCACGAGGTAGCCACCGGCACGCTCGACCTTGCCTGCCGCGTCTAGCGCCACCCCGACCCCTACCATGGTCACGATCTGCTCGGAAGTCTGCATGTACGCCATCATGCCGTCGGACACGGTGGCCTTCTCTCCGAGCTCCACAATGCCTTGATTGAGGCTGCCGTTAGGCATGGAACGCATCATGCGCAACGTCGCACCGGGCACCAATGTCACCGGCGCTTCAGCGCTTGCCCGTTGCACTAGCCCCCTCACATCGCCGCTCGGGTGGGAATCCGCAATCAGCTGTCCAGAGCCATCGGCGGTCTTCGCGATCCCCTGCACTCGGAGCTGCGGCGACATCGTTTCGCGAAACAGAACCGTTGCCACCAGAAGCTCGCCAAAGGTCACGGCCTCGTCCCCTCGCGTGCGCTGGGCATCGATGGCGCCTTGGATGGTGCGCGTCACATCGCACGTGAGCACTCGGAACGAACCGTCGTCAGTCATGGCGCGATGGATCTGATCAGAAGAGGAGGTCATTGTCGCCGCAAGGCTAGTCGATTTGCGGCTTCTGGCTAGGGGTGGCCCGGGTTTATGGCTGTTCGCAACGATGAAACCCGCGCACCCCCGTCCGTTGCGCGACACGTCGGTCCGACGAGCCCTCAGTCGTACGACACGTCGGTCCGATGAGCCCTCAGTCGCGCGACACTTGAGTCCGACGAGCCCTCAGTCGCGCGACACGTCAGTCCGATGAACACTCGAACGTGGTCTGGCCGGCTTCGGCGGCACTAGGCGAAACCAGCGAATCGAGGAGCCCTTCGCCTGGGCCAGTAAAGGCGCCACAATGTTCCTTTCGCATTGTAGGCCGTGCCAGTGCTGGGGAAACGCGCTGACCAGTACACTGCCCCTGCCGGCAGGAGACTTGTACGGCGGGAAGGGTACAGGATTTACAGTCTTGGGTGGTTCGCTGCTCGTCACAGACATAGGGCGAGGCCAAACTGCTGTGAGAGACCAGCGTCAACGTGGTTTTGCAGGTGTCGCTCACCACGCAACAATCCGCGTCGGTGGAACACCGGAGGTTTGGCGCCGAGACGACGCAATTCGCTGTGCTGCTGTTCGTGCTCCCACCCCTAGCCGAATTGCCGCTGGAGCTGCCGTTCGGGTTGGACGACGACGCTTGGCTTCCGCCACTGGCACTGCTGGTGCCTCCTGAGAAAGACGTGCTGGCGGTTGCGCCGCCCGAGGCGAACACCTCACTTGACGATGACGTGCTGGCGGTCGCCCCTCCGGAGCCGAACGCCTCACTCGACGATGGCGTGCTGCCAGCGCCCTGGCCTAGGGGCGTTCCACCGCCGCTTCCGCCCCGAATTGAGTGGGTGCTTTCGAGAGCGGTTCCGCCTGACGCCACGGTGTTGGGCGAGAAGGTTGTGGTCAGCGTCGCCATACCCCCGGTGCCAGAAGCTGTCCCGCCCTGAGCTGCCGAAGACGCCATTGAGGTATTCTGCTGGGTAACCCCGCCAGCGCTCAGCTTCCCAATATTGCCTGTGCCGGCGCTGTCAAAGCCGCACGCAACTCCGATTGCGGCACAACACGAGCAGATGGCGGCGCGCTTCCAATGCGTCTGTCGGAGTAGTTCAGTAGACCTCACGATCAGTAAGTGTCCTGAGGACCATGGCGCAGGTCAGTCTCTCGGTGATTTACTTGGACCGGCCACGGGAGAGTAACGAGAGCCATCGGAGCGTTGCGTCGACGCAGACGGGCTTGCAACCACGTGCCTTCGACAGGGAAACCGATGCGAACATCGGGAAAGGAACTGGAACATCAGCAAGCGATTCCGAACAGGATGCAGGCGCGGCTCGGGCAGGAACCGCCAATGGAAGATTACTGCTGCACTATGCTGGTCTTGGCTTGCTTCCCTAACTTGGCTACGGCGCGCTCCCGAGCACAGCCGACAACGTGATCGTTGACCATGCCGATGGCCTGCATATGGGCGTAGATAATCGTGGAGCCAACGAAGGCGAATCCTCGCTTTTTTAGGTCCTTGCTGATCGCGTCGGACAGCGCGGACCGAGCCGGAATCTCCTCGATGCGTTGCGGTCGGTTCCGGATCGGGCAACCATCGACGAACCGCCATTGGTACGCGGCAAAGGATCCGAATTCCTTCTGCACTTCGAGAAATGCACGCGCGTTCTGGACCGCAGACTGGACCTTGGCACGGTTACGCACGATGCTTGGATCCAACAATAGACTGGCCACTTTCTGTTCGTCGAAGCGCGCTACCTTGCGCGGATCAAACCCGGCGAACGCACGTCGATAAGCCTCGCGTTTGCGCAAAATCGTGAGCCAACTCAGCCCCGCCTGCGCGCCCTCGAGTATCAGGAATTCGAACAACCGTCGATCATCGAACACCGGAACACCCCACTCCGCGTCATGGTATTCGACATAGAGCGGGTCCGACATCGCCCATGCACAGCGCCCCGCATTCGTTTTGCTACGAACCATGCCGGCAAATCTAGCCTCTTCCTGCGAATTCTGGAACAGCCTCGATCACCGGCCTGGGGTCGTGAGCCTGTGGGCCCCCGCGCCGCGCGTCTGGGCGGGTGTCCCGGGACTCCCGCCCATGCTCTGTTCGGGGAACATTATGCATTCACCAGTGCCGATTCAATCGCGGCGTCCGCGAGCCTTTCCGTGAACCATCGGGGGTAATACTCCGAATACGGACTCGCCTGATCAAGCTGGTGGACCTGGTCGGCACTGAGCTTTACCTGCAATGCCCCGAGATTGTCTTCGAGTTGAGTCAGCTTGCTCGCGCCAATCAAAACGGTGCTAACACCCGGCTTCGCCAGCAACCACGCCAGCGCGACTTGGGCCACGGATGCATGGTGTTCGGCGGCGATTGAACTCAGCCCGTCCACCAAGCGGAAACCCTGCTCTTTGTCGAAGGGGAGGAAGTCGAATCCCGAAAGACGATTCTCGTCCGATTTGAGGTTCTCACGTGTGTACTTGCCCGAGAGGAAGCCACCCGCCAACGGCCCCCAGATCATGGTCCCAACGCCTGCGTCTCGAGCAAACGGGAGCATCTCGTGTTCGATGTCACGCCCAACCAGCGAGTAGTACATCTGGGCAACGATGAAGCGAGGCCAGCCATGACGTTCGGAGAGTCCGACCGCCTTAGCCGCTTGCCACGCGGACCAATTGGAGAAGCCGACGTACCGTACGTTGCCGCGCTGCGCTAGGTAGTCCAACGCCGAGAGAGTCTCCTCGATCGGGGTTTGTGGATCGAAGCGATGAAGGATATAGAGATCGATCGTATCCGTGCCCAGACGTCGGAGGCTGGCTTCGCACGACGCGATTACATGCCGACGTGAGAGCCCCGTATCTCCGAGCCCTGGCCCCGTGCGCATGCCCACCTTGGTGGCCACGATCACATCTTTGCGCCGAACTCCAAGCAACTTGCCTAGCATAACCTCCGATTGGCCGTCGGCATACGCATCGGCGGTGTCGAACAAGTTGATGCCCGCCTCCAAGGCCCGGTCGATCAGCCCTTTGGCTCTTTCCTCATCCACTTTGTAAACTGACGGAATGTTGCCGGTGCCAAAGGTCATGGTCCCGAATGCCAGTCGCGAAACGATCAGGCCACTATTACCAAGGCGCTTATACTGCATGTGAACTCCATTCTCGAGGGGCTTACCTCGCGGGTAGACTGCGCCTCGGTGGCGTAGAAGAAAATATGTGAGTTGCTACATAGACTCTTAAGGAAGACTTCAAAATGCGACTGGACCAACTCAACGGGGTGCTGGCGTTCGTTACCGTAGCGGAGAAGCGTGGTTTCTCTGCTGCGGCCCGCGCTCTCGGGATTTCTCCGTCCGCCCTAAGCCAGGCGGTGCGCACGCTCGAGGCGCGGCTTGAGACAGCTCTCGTTGCACGAACCACGCGCGCCGTGAGTCTGACCGAAGCAGGTGAGGCGCTTTACCGTCGCTGTGCGCCAGGACTACGGGAAGCTATCGCCGCGCTCAACGAGTCCGCCCGGGCAAAGGGCGAGGTAGTAGGAACGTTACGCTGTAGCGTGCCGCACATCTCATTGCCGTATCTCGCCCCAGTGGTTCTGGAGCTCCGCGCGAGGTTTCCGCATCTCAATCTAGAGGTGATTGTCGACGACCGATTCGTCGACTTGATTCGCGACGGCTACGACGTCGGCATCCGGTTATTCGAATCAACCGAGAAGGACATGGTGGCGGTGCGTGTGGCACCGGCCTTTCGATTCGTCATCGTCGGCGCCCCGACGTATCTGAAGCAGCACGGTCGACCCGAGCACCCCCGAGAACTCCTTCAACACGAATGCATCGGCTTTCGTGCGATGTCGACGGGTGCCCTCTACCAATGGGAATTCGAGCGCCGCGGACGCGAGTTCAAGGTTCCCGTGACAGGCCTTTTCGTTACCAACGACGCAGGCCTGATGGTACGCGCCGCGGTGCTCGGTCTCGGGCTCGCCTACGTTCCGGACTTCTCAGCCCAGTCGGCAATTGCCTCTAAGTCATTGGCGACGGTCCTAGACGGGTTCACCCCGAGTGCGCCCGGTCTTTTTCTGTATTTTCCCGAACAGACTAGGCAACAGCCGAAAATGCAGGCTCTGCTCCAAGCCGTGCGCACCGTGCTCAAGTCCGATATGGCCAGACAGCGCGCAACACCTCGCTGAGGCGGCACGCGTCGGGCTCGCTCCGAGTTCAGCCGTCACAGCCACGAGCTACGCGTCGGGGATCTTGAACCGATCCAAGTCCACGGTGAGTGCTGGCGGCGCTTCGTTTGGCGATAGAACCGCTCGCGTGCGGACCGAGGAGGGCTCCGGGGCTCGCCGCTCGGGCGCATCCGGAGGGGGCTCACTGGGCTGAAGGGGGATCCGATGCTCCTCGTTGAACCAACGCCCCAAGTCGAGCAACTTGCAGCGTGTTGAGCAGAAGGGGCGCACTGGATGGTTATCCGGTACCTCGAGTTCGGTTCCACATTCGGGGCACTTGATCCGCATCCGCGCAAGATACCACGGCTTGTCTTGACGGCATCTGGCTCGGTCGAAGATGTGCAGTTGGGCCGCGCGACGAGCGATTGCCCGGGAGCAACGCTCGCCTGGCGCAAGGGCGTACGGTTGCAGCCATCGCCTCGCTCCATCGTTAAATGTCGAACGAGGTCGGGGCGCGTGTCGCGCAGTAGGTCTCGACTAGGGCAGGGGGCAGCGTCGCGCGTGACGACGTCCATTCGCCTCGGCGGCTGGGCCCCGAGTGCGCGGCTGCGCGGTAACGATGTGGCGATTTCTCGCAGTTTCATGGGCAATATTCCATGACGCTTGCCCCAATGGCCGCATCGCGGCAGCATCCGCGCCGCCCATGGCCCAAGATCTGCTGCTCGAAATCGGTGTTGAAGAATTGCCAGCCACGTTCGTCAGTCAAGCGGTGGCGGCGCTGCCTGAGCTCATCATTAAGGCACTCGGTCAGCTACGCCTTTCGCACGGTCGTGTGTGGGCTAGCGGTACCCCACGTCGTTTGTCGCTAACCGTTGACGGTGTCGCTGAGGCGCAGCCGGATCTCGACGAGCAAGTGATGGGCCCTCCGTCCAGAGCTGCGTTCGACGCGTCGGGCAAACCAACCAAGGCTGCAGAAGCATTTGCCGCCAAGCTCGGGTGCCCCGTCGAAGCACTCATTCGCGTTGACACGCCCAAGGGCGAATACATCGCGGGTCAGAAGAAAGAGAAGGGCGCCCCCGCAATGCAGCTCTTGCCGCAAACGCTCACTCAGATTTGCGGCAGCATTCCGTTCCGCAAGTCGATGCGTTGGGGCGATGGTGAGGTGGCCTTCGGGCGTCCCGTGCGTTGGTTGTTGGGTTTGTTTGGGGCCGACGTGATTACGTTCGAGTTCGCGGGATTGACGTCGGGTCGCACGTCGCAAGGGCATCGCTTCTTGGCGAAGGAGCCGTTCGAGGTCAAGACACCGGGCGAATATCGGGCGACGCTCGCGGCGCGGCACGTCGTGGTCGACATCGAAGAACGTAAGCGCGTCATGGTTCAACGACTCGACGAGGCTGCAGAGTCGATTGGCGGCAGACTGATCGAAGATGCGTTTCTCGTAGAAGAGAACAGCACGTTGGTGGAAGACGCCAAGGTGGTAGTCGGGCAATTCGAAGAAGTGTTCTTGAAGCTGCCCGAACAGGTGATTCTGAACGTGGCGCGTGGGCACCAGCGGTACTTTGGTATTCGCGATCGCAACGGCAAGCTGATGCCGCGCTATCTCGCGGTCGTTGGCACTGCGGAGAACCCCTCCAACGTCCAGCGCGGTAACGATCGCGTCATGCGAGCAAGGCTTTCGGACGCTCGCTTCTTTCACGAGACCGATCTCTCGCATCCCCTGGGCGAGCGCGCGAGCAAACTCAACGAGGTCACCTTCCATAAGCGCCTCGGATCCATCGGCGACAAGGTGCGCAGAATCGAGACCTTGGTGGAAAAGCTTGGGGCGGAACTCAAGCTCGACGCTGCCGCGATCGAGGTAGCGAAGCAGGGAGCTCAGTTGGCAAAGTGCGACTTAGTCACCTTGATGGTGGGAGAGATCCCGGAGTTGCAAGGCGAGGTCGGACGGACCTATGCGCTGCTGCAAGGAATAGCGCCTGCCGTGGCTGACGTAATCGCGGAGCACTATCAACCCAAGGCAGCGGACGATCCCACGGCTCCGTCCGCGGCTGGTGCTCTAGTGGCGATTGCGGATCGCATCGACACCTTGGTGGGATGCTTCGCGATTGGCCAGGTCCCAAGCGGCAATGCAGATCCCTTGGCATTGCGGCGCGCGACGCTGGGCGTACTCCGCACGCTGCTCGATCGGAGATGGGATCTTTCGTTGGACGCAGCCATTCGAGCCGCTTACGCAGGCTATCAAGGCGTGAAGCTCGATGCCTCGGCCGATGAGACGGTCAGCAAGCTAGGAATTTTCTTCAGAGATCGACTAAGAGGCCTGCTTCCGCAACCCACCGATGTCATTGACGCCTGTTTGGCCGCGGATGCGGATCGCCCCCTTGATGCGTCACTTCGCGCGGACGCGCTCGCCAAGATTGATCCAGAGCTGCGCGCTAGCGTTGGAGAGGTGTTTAAGCGAGCGGCAAACATCGCGCGGGAGGCCAAAGACGGCGAACCTGTTGCGCCAGCCACGCTTGGCTCTGACGTACATCCGAGCGAGCAACGCCTATTCGACGCGGTCGCGACGCTCAAACAAAAGCTGGCTGAGGCACGAGCGCGCAGAGAATACCCCGGGGCGCTCGGTGCAATCGCAGAATTTGCGCCGATTTTGGCTCAATATTTTCTGGATGTTTTCGTGATGGCTGAAGATCTGGCTGTTCGCGACAACCGATTGCGCCAGATGCGTGACATCCACCGAACCTGCTCGACGCTAGCGAAATTCGACCTCTTAGCGAACAAGAAGGTTGTATGACGGGGGTGAGGCCTCCCGACTCTGCTCGAGGTTCGCTCATTTCGCCCTACCAGCGAGCAGAAGAAAAGTTGTATGAAGGGCAGCCGGTTCAACCACCATCGGCCGCTGGATAGTTCTTCCCCGAGAGGGCGAGGCCTCCTGCGACCCAAATGGTTCCGGCAGTTGGATCCCAGAACGCACGCTTCTTGGTGATCACAATCGTCGGCTTTGATGCAAGCGACTGAATGCAAGCGAACGAATGCAAGCGACTGACAGCAAGCAACCCAGCTTGTGAAAGCGAGTGAGGTAACTGTTATGAAGATGATCTATAAGTTCTCGGGTAAGGTTTGCGACGGCAAGGCAGACCAGAAGAATCTGCTTGGTGGCAAGGGTGCAAACCTGGCCGAGATGGCGAGCCTCGGAATTCCCGTTCCTGCTGGCTTCACGATCACGACTGAGGTCTGCACCGAGTACTACAAAGTGAGCCCTCCGAAACTCCCTGCCGGTCTTGCCGAAGAGATCAAGAAGGCGATGGTGTGGATGGGTGAGGAAGCGGGCAAGAAGTTTGCCGATCCGACCAACCCGCTGCTCGTATCCGTCCGTTCCGGCGCGCGCGCTTCGATGCCCGGCATGATGGACACGATTCTCAACCTCGGTCTCAACGACGTTACGGTCGAGGGCCTCGCCAAGAAGTCGAACAACCCACGGTTTGCCTACGACGCGTACCGCCGCTTCCTGACCATGTACGGGAACGTCGTGCTCGAACTGGAGCATCATGACTTCGAGCACCTGATGCACGATGTGCGCAAGGACGTTGCCAAGCGCAAGAACATCGCCATCCCGGCGGACCATGAGGAGCTCGCTCGCGTCGTTCCGGACACCGCGCTCGAGACCGAAGACCTGAAGAAGCTCGCCGATCTCTACAAGAAGCTGATCAAGGAGAAGACGGGCAAGGACTTCCCGTCCGATCCGTTCGAGCAACTCCTCGGCGCAATCGACGCTGTGTTCCGCAGCTGGAACAACAACCGCGCCAAATTCTACCGCAAGATGAACCAAATCCCAGAGGAGTGGGGCACAGCGGTCAACGTCCAAATGATGGTGTTCGGTAATACGGGCGACACCTCCGGTACCGGCGTTTGCTTCACGCGCAACCCTTCTACGGGCGAGCACAAGTTCTTTGGTGAGTGGCTCCCGAATGCGCAGGGCGAAGACGTGGTTGCTGGCATCCGTACGCCACAGCCCATCGCCAAGGGCGAGGGCAGCAACGGCAAGAGCCTCGAAGAGGTGATGCCAGAGAATTACGCGCAGCTCTTCGACATCCAGAAGAAGCTCGAGAACCACTTCCGCGACATGCAGGATCTCGAGTTCACGATCGAAGATCGCAAGCTCTATATGTTGCAGACCCGAAACGGCAAGCGCGCGGGCCGCGCCATGGTCAAGATTGCAGTCGACATGGTGAAGGAAGGGCTGATCGACGAGAAGATGGCGATCCAGCGCCAAGAGCCGGGTCGCGTGGAAGAGCTCCTCTTCCCCACCGTGGACCCGAAGGAGAAGGCCAAGCCCATCGCCAAGGGTCTGCCTGCCTCTCCCGGTGCCGTCACCGGCGAGGTCGTGTTCAGCGCTGAAGAAGCGATCAAGCAAACCGCCGCTGGCAAGAAAGTCATCCTAGTCCGCATCGAGACCTCCCCAGAAGATCTCGAAGGTATGAACGCCGCACTCGGCATTCTCACCGCACGTGGCGGTGCGACCAGCCACGCCGCCGTCGTCGCGCGCGGCATGGGCCGTTCTTGCGTCGTGGGCTGCTCCGAGATCACGATCGACTACGCCGCCCGGCAACTCTCGTCGAAAGACAAGGCTGGCAACGTCACTGCCGTCAAGGCGGGTGAAATCATCACCATCAACGGCTCGGCGGGCACCGTGTACGTCGGCGACGTCAAGAAAATCGATCCTGAACTCGGCGGCGAACTCGGCATCTTGCTCGAGTGGTGCGACAAGCACGCCCGCATGAAGGTCCGGACCAACGCGGACACCCCCACGCAGGCCAAGCAGGCACGCGATCGTGGCGCGCAGGGCATCGGCCTCTGCCGCACCGAGCACATGTTCTTCGAGGCTGACCGCATCAAGGCCGTGCGCGAGATGATCCTCTCGTCGTCGGTCGAGGCGCGAGAGAAGGCGCTTGCCAAGTTGCTCCCGTACCAGACCGGCGACTTCGTGGGCCTGTTCAAGGAGATGGCTGGCTTCCCGGTCACGATCCGTCTGCTGGATCCTCCGCTCCACGAGTTCCTCCCGAACAAGCCGGAGCAGATCCAAGAGCTCGCCAAGGAGATGGGCGTCAGCGTTGCCGATCTGAACAAGAAGGTTAGCGACCTGCACGAGTTCAACCCCATGCTCGGTCACCGTGGTTGCCGCCTCGGCATCACCTTCCCGGAAATCAGCCGCATGCAATTCCGCGCGATCCTGACCGCGGCCTGCAAGGTGAAGAAGGAAGGCGTCAACGTCATCCCAGAGATCATGATCCCGCTCGCACTCAGCAAGCTGGAGCTCGATCTGCTCAAGGTTGACTGCCTCAAGGTTGCCGAAGAGGTGTTCAAGACCGAGGGCGTCACGGTCGAGTACAAGTACGGCACGATGATCGAGCTGCCGCGCGCGGCCCTATTGGCTGATCAACTCGCCCAGACCGCCGAGTTCTTCAGCTTCGGCACGAACGATCTGACCCAGACCACCCTCGGTATGTCGCGCGATGACGCAGGCAAGTTCCTGCCCGAGTACGTCGACAAGAAGATCCTGAAGTACGAACCGTTCGTCTCGATCGACCAAGAGGGCGTCGGCCAACTCGTGAAGATGGGTTGCGACAAGGGCAAGTCCACGCGCGCCGACATCAGCCTCGGCGTGTGCGGCGAGCATGGCGGCGATCCAGCGTCGATCGAGTTCTTCGAGCGCGCCGGCCTGAAGTACGTCTCCTGCAGCCCGTTCCGCGTGCCGATCGCGCGCGTTGCGGCTGCCAAGGCGACGATTGACAACGCCAAGAAGTAAGTAGAGAGAGCCCGCGTCCTCCCATAAGGAGACGTTGGCCAGCCTGAATCGAGGCACACGGGGTCGCTCCCGCGTGCCTCGATGGCTTTTGTGATGTTGCAAACTCGTCGAGCGCCAGAATCTTGACGACTCCTTCTGCCGACGACAAAGCAGTCGAGCAGGGGAGCGCGATACTGCAGCCGTCATCGCGCACCGCGACGTCGACCTGAGCGCCGCGCATAGGACAGCGCCAGCCAGTTCCCGGGATCAGCGTTGATGTACGCAGACGGCCTGCGACAGACCATTGGCGCGATCGCGTCATGCGTCGGCGTCAGTAGTTTGACGTGGAGCCCCGACCGTTGGCAGGTGTCTCGCTTTACGGACCTTCCGCAGCACACGCGCACCGTGTTTGCGACGATTGCGTGACGCGGAAGGCCTCGTGTCGTCGGGCACGAAGTATGCACAGTGTTCCGCATCCGTGAATTTCGCAGTATCTCACTCTGAACCCGAATGGCTTCTGCGGACCTACCCGAGTACGAGCTCCGCCGATACGCAGCGTCGCGATTTCAAGGCGACGCAGTACCCGATGCCTGTGCTTCTTGCTGCTGCAAACCCCACACCGCAGCCGTCAGGGGGCGGCTAAACCATTGCGACTTCCAGTCGTAGATCATCGCGAAATTAGCGGGCCAGCCCTGCGCGAGAGCACGCGAGTGACGAGATCGGAGTCACCAATTTGACGGCAATTCTCCTCAAAGACCTCATCGACGATCTGGTAACACTTTGTCTAGGCGCATCGTTGGACGATGCCGACGCGTTTGCCCGAGCCGGCGACCTCTTGGCGAAAATTCTTGGGCACGACACATTGCTTCAGGATCGCGAGCTCGTGCGCCGCACCCGCGACCTCCGTGCCAGTATCGAGGGGTCCCATCGGCCAGGTGAGGCGCCTCCGCTGCGCACGGCGCAACAGTTGGTACAGTCACTTGAGGAGCTCTCCTACGAACTCTACACGTTGGCAAGAGAGCATGCCCAGCTAGAGCCTGATCCGTCGCCCTGCACCGAGCTCAAGCTCCCGCCGGAAGCAGATGCGCAAATCTTTGGCGAATTCCTCAGCAACGCGCGACTCGCGTTGGACGACCTCGAGCTGGAAATCGAGGCCGTGCGGCAAGGGGCGATCGAAGCCGTAGCGGCCGTAAAGCGCAGAATCCACTCGCTGAAAGGCGAGTCGGGAATGTTGGAGCTGACGGATCTAGAGCAGGTCCTTCACGCGACGGAGACGTTTCTAGAACGCCAGATGCCTACCTGGGACCGCGCCGATCGTCTGGTGCTGGTGCGTGACTGGGTTGACGACGCGCTCAAAGCGTACGCCAAGTTCCAACACCCCCCGGTTCCGTCGCACAAGATTCTCAACCTACTCTCGGTCCAATCGCAAGCTCCAGCAGCGCTCACTCCTCAGGTCCGTACGGCATCGCCCGCCGCCGTACCAGCTAACGTAGAAGCATCTGGCACCCGCCTCGCGGAGCAACGTGGATCCTCGAAAACAACCTCCGTGTTGGATTCTGCGCAGGGCAGTCTTCCTTCGCCGGTTGGTTCGGTCACTGTCCGCGCTCAACCGGGTAGCGACATACCCGCAGCCACATGGGGCACCAACTCTCAAACAACCACCGCCGAAAACGCTACGTGCGAGCCTTGCCCCTGGGGCCCGGACGATGACGATCTGGTGGTTGAGTTCCTGCACGAGGTTGAGGAGCACCT
>JBLNFG010000834.1:0-15586 GCA_050263495.1 Myxococcales bacterium
GCGCAAGCGGATCGGATTTCTGCCAGAGAGCCCGTATATTTATCCCTATCTGACACCTGAAGAATTTGTGTCGCTTTGCGGAAGCCTTTCTGGTCTGCGCGGTCGCCGCCTTCGCGCAAAGGTGTCTGAGGTTCTAGAAACCGTCGGGATGGCGCATGCGGCGGATCGGCCTGCCCGCAAGCTTTCGAAAGGCATGTTGCAGCGAACGGGACTTGCCGCGGCACTGGTTTCCGACCCAGAACTCTTGATTCTGGACGAACCAATGAGCGGGCTGGACCCTGTCGGTCGAAAGGAAGTGCGCGACTTGATCGTCAACGAACGAAGAAAGGGGCGCACAATCTTCTTCTCTTCGCACATTCTGAGTGATGTCGAGACGCTTTGCGACAAGGTCGCGATCTTGCAGCGGGGAGAGGTAATCGTGAGTGGCCGCTTGGACGAGCTGCTCCGAGGGGATGCGGAGCGCGCCAACATTGTCTTGTCCGATTTGCGTGACGATTGCATCGCCAACCTCAGTGCGAAATGGGGACCATTCCACCGTGTGGCCCAGCGGGTGCTGGTAACGGTGCATGGACGCGATCGGGTGCAACAAGCGCTCATCGATTTCCTGGCTCTGGGCGCGACCGTGGTGGAGGTTTCGCCGCTCCAGGAGACGCTCGAAGATCTATTCATGCGTCACAATTTGTTCGGTCGAACCAGAGATTGATTTCGGCCTTCCCGAGGTACAAGCGGTCACCCGCTGACGAGGTATCGCAGGGCCGAGATGGCTCCGAAGATGCCAACCCTGTAGTGCCCGTCGGCTTGACCCCCGCTCGGGTGCCTTTCGTTGGCGAGCATTCGCGACCCGGGCTTGGTCACAATCCGAATTCGCTTCGCGAATGGTTCAGTGTCCGTTCGCCCGCTTCAAAAATACCGAGCGGACATGCCGTACATCTCGTACGGTCAGTTCTCGCGAAACGGCGAGTATAGTGACGTTGAGTGCCGCGAGCAGAGCGGCGAACCCGATCGTAGCGATTTTTCCGGTTGGTTCGAAGAATCGACTGACGGCAATGGTAATCGCGCTGGCTAGCAGCACTCGGATTAGGGTCAACGGCAGTACCACTCCACCCGCAAGGCGACGAACGCGCGCCGCCGCAGCCAGGGTCGCAACGACCAAACCGATAGACGTGGCCATCGCCGTACGCAACAACTGATGGGAACCATAGGACTCCGTTCGGAGTAGCGCGTACCCCAGCCCAGCTACCATCGCGAAGGCTCCCCCCGTGATTAACGCACTTGCGCGTTCCGCTTTGAGGCTCGTGAGCACCGTGGTGAGAATTCCGAAAATGGCAAACGCCCCGAACCCCAACGCGAGCAATTGCATCGCGTGCGTGGCATGCGTCGCGACGTCTGCCGGGAAAACTAGGCGCAGTAAAGGGCCAGATAGGCCAGAAATGACGGACACCATCATTCCGGCTATGAGCAGTGCTAGACGCACGCCTGTCATCACGAACAGCTTGACGTCCTCAACCTTGCCGTCGCTGTGCGCCTTCGCCAACAAGGGGAATAGCACGAACGTGATGCTGAGAAGTAGCTGGTACGGGAGGAAACAAAATAGTTGCGCCGCCCGATAGGCCCCCACCAGAACATCTGCAGATTCAGGAGCGAGCTGTTCACGTATGGCCGCTGAAGCCGCGTAGTAACGCAGCAGCGTCAGGTCGGCTTGCTGCAACAGATTCAACAGCACTTGTCCGGCAAACACTGGACCAATGAACGCCAGATACTCTGCCGTCGCTAAGCGTGAGCGACCGGGACTTCCCGTCTTCGCGATCAATACCGCAGCGCAGAAGATTGTCGCCGAGGCCAGGGCGAAACCAGCGCTCGCGCCGAGCACGCCGCGTTGCGCGACTCGCTCCAAGAGAAGCGCTCCTCCGAGCATCAACACCGTGCGTAACGTGGCAAAGCAGATGTCGAATCCAGCCTGCCAAACGAAGCGCCGCTGTCCGTTCAGCACACCAATCAACGGTGCATAAACGCCGTAGAAGAACAGGACGAGCGCGAGCGCACGCACAGGCCACAGCAAGTGCGGAGCGTGAATTGACTCGACGATGGGACCAGCAAGCGTTCCGAACGCAATCGCGATGGGAAGCGCGATGCCCGCATGAATCTTGAAGGCTTTGCGGATGGCGTGAGGTCGCTCGTGCTCCTCGGATCGAGCCACTGTACGGCTTACCCCCTGGATCGATGTCGTGACGATGGGGTTGTACACGACCGCTGAAACGGAAAGGGCAGTCGAGATAGCACCGTACCCGCCCGTCCCGAGAACCCTGGTGAGGAGGACCTGCTGCACCAGGCCGATCACCAAGAAGTACATCTTGGCGATCGCCACGGCAATTCCTCCGCGCCCCGCCGAACTCGCTACATCCGTCTTCGGGCTGTCTCCAGATGACGGGGACGGAATCGGCTCTATTTTGCTGGGGTGGTTTGGCTCTGTCACGTCGGCAGCCGTTTGTCACTCCATGGACCGACCGTCAAGTCGAGCATTCGGCTACCCCGCAAAACCCCGCGTCTCTCGCTCGAGATCCGGAGATCTTGGGTGTCACGGTAAAGTAGCGGATATCACGGCCGTTAACGCAGACAGGAGCGTCCCAGTTCGATCCAACCGAGTAAGCCGAGCCCTGGACTCGGACCTGTCAAGGCACCCGAGATGCGTGATCATTTGAGAAGCCGCACAGCACCGCACAGCCGCACCGGCACGAGCAGGCCAGTGGACGCGTCCATGGATTCTCCGGGTGAACGGCGGGGGATCGGAATATCGCGGAGGGCTACTTGAACGGGCCGTTTGCAGCGGACTTCGGTTCTGCGGTGATGCCAGTGGGCAAACCGATCTTTGACCCCAATTGGCTTTTGGACGAACTGGAACTCAGGCTGACTCGATACGATTTGGATCGCGCAGAGTCGCAGGCGCGGGCGGGCAGCAACATGATGCTGTCGGTCGCTGAAGGCTTCTTCAGAACAGCGGATCTCGAGACCTCGAATTGGTGGCACGATCACGGCTTGTGCGATGCCGATGAGCAAACACAGCGCGAGATACTCCTTTCCATGCTCGTGCGCAGTCCGAAACAGCTGGGGTGGGCTGCGGTGACTTTGTTGGCACATCTGGGGGCGCACCTACTGGACTCGGAGGTAGTCGTTCGCGTCACGCGCTGGGTGACCTCGGTTGCGGTGACCCGGTGGATTCGTGACGGCGTTGCGTTGAGCTTGATTGTGCCCTGGTTCGAGCGGCAATCGGAAGAGAACGTGATCCGGACCTTGGTCGAGCTCTGCGAGAGCGAAAATACTGCCGAGATCCGCATGGGGCTGATGGGAGCTGCCGCCTATCTGCGCAAGCGCATCGAGGTGAGCGGGAGCATGGGGCAGACCATGCTTGCCGTTTGTCGAAGACTTGCGGGCCGCACCGACGCCGAGACAGCGTGCGCGGTTGGTTGGGTTCTACGTGAGCTCCTCACCAAGGACGAGAAGCGGTTCTATCCCGAACTCCTCCTGCTAACCAGCCACCTCTCACGGCAAGCAATGCGCACTGCCGTAGAACGACTGGATCGAGAACGGCGCCAGCGCGCGACGACCCAGTGGCGCCGGGCGCAATCGCGCCGAGTCGTCCCCGTCGACCGTTGAACTCGCTGGTGCGTGTCCGAGCGATGGAGCGTGGGCTTAGGTGCGTTAGCACACCAACGGCGCCGCACGGCCTTGGGGAATAACCGCGGAGGTTCAACTCGCCGCACGTTGCCGCGAGCGCCTCGTCGCGCTCGCCAGCACGCGCAGCTCGTCACTTCGGACTGCCCACGAAATTGCTAGGAAAGAGACGACGAAGGTGATCGACGCTGCGACCCCAGGTTTGGCGAGATCCCAGGCACCACTTGAGCTCGAGGTGGCCAGCGTGGCGACCAATCGCGCCAGGCCGGCGGCCGCGACCGCAGCCACCGTGGTCTTGCCAACGGACCGCCCAATTTCGCTCATCCCCTGCACATGGACCCGAGCGCGTAGTCCCCACCAAAGCAGCACCATCTGCACAAAGCTGGCGCTCGTTACTGCGAAGCTGACCCCCACGTGTCCGAGCGGTGCGCGCAGGAGTAGAGCGCAGACGACGAACACCCCGAGGTCTATTGCAGCCACGCGTACCGGCGTTTTGGTATCGCCCAAAGCGTAATATAGGGACACCAGTTGGCGCACCGCGGCGACCATCCAAATTCCGAGCCCCTGCGCCACGAGCGAGCGCGCCGTTTCGTGCGCGCTGTGGGCGTCGAAACGACCTCGCTGGAACAACAATACGGTGAGGGGTTCAGCCAGAGCCACGCAAGCTGCCGTGGCCGCGATGCCCACGAACAAAGTAAGACGCATCGCGAAGGTAAACGTCCTCGCAACTTCGTCCATCTCGCCGCGAGCGACCAATCGAGACAGGCTAGGCAGCGTGGCTGCCTGCAGCGCCATGACGAAAATGCCTTGCGGAAAGTCGCACAACCGCATTGCCCAGCCGAAGTAGCTTTGTGCTCCCACGTCGAGTTCGGAAAGAAACCGTCGCGCCAGGACCACGTCAATGTAGTACACGCCGATCCCAATCAGGACCGGACCCATGCGCCTGAGTGTTTCCTTGACCGCGGGTTCAGCGAACGAAAGCCTAGGAGTGGTAAGGTAACCAATTCTTCTGAGACTTGGCCACTGCGCCACAACCTGCAACACGCCGCCGAGCAGTGCTCCAGCCGCAAGGGCAAGAATTGGATCGCGACCCTGCGCCGCTAGCCAAGAGGGCAGCACCAGAGCTGCCAAGATGAATGCGATATTGAGTAACCCCGGAGCGAACGCCGTGACGAAAAAACGCCGATGGACGTTGAGCGCCGCAACCGAGAGTGCGGCGGTGCCCATGAAGAAGATGTAGGGAAACAACCACCGCGTCAACGTCACCGTGCGCTCGAACTGCCCGGCGTGCTGTCGGTATCCGGCGGCAAAGAGATCGACCAGCTCTCCTGCGAACACGATCCCGATGACAGTAGTAACGAGCAACACCAGCAACGACAGGCCGCGCATTGCAGCGAATGCGGCCCTTGCTGCGGTCTCCCCTGAGCGTTCCCTCACGCGTTCGAGAACGGGTAAGGCGGCGTTTTGCACGGCGCCTTCGGCTAGGAGCTGACGGAGCACGTTGGGGATCGTAAACGCCACGAAGAAAGCATCCGTCGAAGCGGCAACGAAGCTCGCCGCAATCACCTGATCCCGCACGAGCCCGAGCATTCTGCTGCCCAACGTTCCCGCCGCGACGATCCCAGCGCGACCCGTCAACTGCCGACGTTCGTGCTCTCCCGTGGACATCGGGCGCGCGGCCGAAGAGTCTGCGGCTGCAGGATTGTCGTGGGCGTTGAGTTTGGAAACAGAACCGTCAGCGGTCGGGCGGGGCACGCGCGCAGGTGTAGCCCGTTCGAGCGGACAGCCCAAGTCATTGCAACAAGACGAGGGTGCGTGCGCAGTCCGCGTCGTGGACACTCGCCCCGAAAAACCACGCCGAAACTGCGGGCGTCTATGTTAGCGTGGGTGGCCCAAGTGTCCGATTCTGATCCGAGGGACTTATTCGACTCCGACGCTGAGGACAGCACTGCAATCGTCAGGCTCTCCAATGTTGGTCGGCTTACGCCTGTTCCGGTCCGTGACAGGTACGTATTGGTGAGAGTACAAGGCGAGAGTATTGGCAGCGTCGTGCCGATTGACGCCGACGAGTTCGTGATCGGCCGTCACCATACCTGCTCGCTGCAGCTATCGGACGGAAGCGTCAGCCGGCGCCATGCCCGGATTATTTGGTCAGAGGGGCGTCACTTGGTTGAGGACCTGGGTAGCGCCAACGGCACGTATGTCGGCACAGCGCGCATTCATCAGCATTGGCTCAACGACGGCGACGTCGTGCAGTTCGGATCGACCATCGCGTACCGCTATTCGGTGACCGATTCGCAGCAGGTCGCGATGCTTCAGTACCTGTACGACGCAAGCGTAACGGACGCGCTTACCGGCGCGTACAATCGCGAATACTTCGATGTGCGCTTAGCGTCGGAATTCGCCTACGCGCGGCGTCATTCATCCCACCTCACCTTGTTGATGATGGATGTTGACCATTTCAAGAAGGTCAACGACACGTATGGCCATCCAATCGGCGACACCGCGCTCGTGAAGCTCGTCGAATCAGTGCGGATCGGTCTGCGGCTGGAGGACGTGTTCTGCCGCTATGGAGGCGAGGAATTCGCCGTCATTCTTCGCGGAACTGATCTAGAAGCGGGCGCCTGTGTCGCGGAGCGGATTCGTGCGGCGGTCGGGCAGATTCAGCTCATGTCCGGTGAGCATCGAGTTCCCATCACGGTGAGCATTGGATGTGCATCGTTGACCTGCTGCAGTGAACTGACGACCGAAGAGTTGGTTCAGATCGCGGATCGCAGGCTGTATGCTGCAAAGAGGGCAGGACGAAACCGCGTTATCTCTGCGGGTTGAGCGTGCACGTCAAGTGCACGCCCTAGAGCGTCTCTACACCGGAGTGGGCCAGCAACGCGGCTTCTATCAAACTGATCACTTCAGATGTTTGCCCGGGTTCGAGCGCCACCGCCTCGTCGCGGCCCATCGCCAGCATTCGCTGGCGCAAATCCGCCGTCAATCGGTGCCGCGCCCCACCACAGCGGCGACAGACAAGTCCCCCTTGACGTGGGTCGAGTGTCGCAGGCGCGTCGGGTGGACATGGGCGTGAGCAACGCACGCAACGTCCCAGTTCGAGCGCCCAACCCAGCTCATTGAGCAACACTAGGCCGAACTGACACAGCCTCACTTCCCCCGCGCTAATGCTGGTCGGTGGTTCACGATCCAGGTGATCTAGCAGTCGCGTGGAGGCGCGGTAGATCCCTGGCTCGGCTGAGTGCGCGACCGTCGTTTTGCGCACCCACGCCAGCGCGCGGCCCGCGATATCAAGTGCCGGATAACTCTGGACCAATCGATACCGGGGGATCTCAATTTGAGTGTCGCGCAGACGAAGCAATTCCCCCTTTCTTGGCTGTTCGAGATCGAGCCGAAGGCTGTGGAACGGCTCGATACCGCCGGAAAAACGTCGTTTGCTGGCGCGTGCCGAACGCGCGATGACAGAGATCGGACCAAGTGTCTCCGTCAGGGCCAGCACCACCAGATCGGAGTCGGCGTACTCGATCTTTCGCAAGACCAACGCGGTGACGGCAAAACCACGCTGACGAGTCTCGCTCACGAGAAGGTACGTGTCGGCACCGAGAGACTTAACTCCTGTGGGACGTCGTCTCCACGTGGCTTGAGCACGATGCTCAACGCTAGTGTGAAGAGAATTAACAGGAGAACGAAGGCAATTGCGACACCATAGCGCTTGGAACGGGCTGGTCGCGTAGGGCTGGAGATCGGCAGTGGTGTGACCCAGGCGACACGACGGCTCGAGGTGTAGCGGGCGAGAACATCGTCTGCCTGCAAACCCACAGCCCGCGCATACGACTTCATGAACCCACGGACGAACACTTCACCCGGGAGCTCGTCGAACTGGTCCGACTCTAGACGCTCGACACTGGACATGGGCACTCGAGTGGCGCGCGCAACCTCCTCGATGCTCATTGCCTTGGCTTCGCGTTGTTGGCGAAGGTACTTACCGACGGACTCCATGGGACTCCGGCGAAGCCTACTTTAGATTTTGCCGCAGGGAATCGCATTCTTTGCCTGTTTGCGATTCTCTTGCGGAACGGACGCACTCATCCAGGTCCCGACGCGCCGCTTCGAGGCGACCGAACTCCGCGGAGAGTCTCGCTCGGGCGAGGTAGGCGTCTTGGAGCGACCGACATCGGGGATCAGCCTCTAGCGCCTGGGTGAATGCCTCGATGGCGCTTTCCTTCATTCCCTTACGTTCGCGGGCCTGTCCTAAACGAAAATAGCCCACGCAAAACCGCGGTTGCGCTGCAACGCTGCGTTCGAGAGCAGTAACCGCTTCGTCGATGTTGCCCAGTTCCAAGTGGGCCCAGCCGAGATTTCCCCAAGCATTCTCCGGGGTCGTATAAAGGATGTCCGTTGTCAACGGGAGCAGAACAGAGATCGCGTCGGCTGGCCGTTTCTCGTGAATTAAGATCACGCCCAGCGTGTTTCTGGCTTCTCTGTAGTCCTTTCGCAGAGCAAGTGCCGCTTCCGCATGTTGCCTGGCATCCCGCAAGCGGCACTGCTCGGGCCCGGGCCTTCGGCAGAGATCCAAATAGATGAGGGCCGCCAGGTGGTGCGCGTCTGCGTTGTCACTATCCAGTTCCAGTGCCGCGAGGCTATGAGCCAGACCCTCGCGCGGGTTTCCCCTGCGCAACCAAGCATCGCGCGCCAGATCGTATTCCGATTCACTGCGCCTCTCCGGATCTTGACCGGCCGCGCCGTTCGCTGAACTACACGAGATGATGGCCCAGCCAATCAACGCAGCGATCCCAAGGTGCTCAACGAGCTGTAACCAGGGCGCAGAATTCAGGGAGCGATTCGGATTCATGGGGTCTCGCGGTGAGCGCCTCGTTGTGCGGCCTCGCGAGGCGGGCCGACGATCTGATCTCGCACAGTCAAGAGTGCTGCCAACTCCCGCAAGCTGCCGAGGTTGGGGATCTCAATCCGCTCGCCCACGATCTGCAGATGGCCCGCATCCTTGAGCTGTTGAACGCTGCGCTTGACGGTCTCTAGATCGAGACCAACTCTGGTAGAAAGCTCCATCGGTGAAACCGTAAGCTCGACTGAAACTGCGTCCGCAGTAGCCGAAGTATTCTGGTTGTGCTGCGCGAGCTTGAGCAGCGTCACGACGATCTTGCTGTAGCTGTCCTGCAGCATCAGCGCTTCGATTTGGTCTTCCGCGTCGCGCAAACGGCGAACCAGTTGCTGCATAATGCGAGTGCCGACCGCCGGATGTGCGGAAATAATCTGGTCGAGAGTCTGTTGCTGGATAACGAGCACTGAGCCCGCAGTCGCTGCAACCGCTGTTGAGCTGCGTGTTGCGCCAGGAATGAGCGCCGATTCTCCGAACAGATCACCTGGACGTAGCAGCCGAAGGCTCCTCTCCATGGCGCCCACCCGCTTGATGAGCCGGATTCGCCCCTCTTGCAGCAGATAGGCCTCCACCCCAGGATCTCCGTCGGAAAAGAGGAGCTCACCGGCGACGAAACTCCTACCGAAGCGGCTCGTTAGCCGCGCTTGCGATTCCTGATCGAGTGGCTCGTCCGTCATTTGAGGGGATGATCTGATATTGGGCGAAGTCGCCGTGTGTGGCGCGAGTCTATCAAGCGCGTGGTCATTGGGGTAGGGCGCTGACAGCGCAGCAAGCCAAAAGTCGCTCCTCTGCAGCTTCGAACGAGCCGAGCTGCGCTGCTACCCAACTCGGTGCCCCGAATCTATCGAGATGAGGTGGCTAGCAATTCGCGACGCGGATGGGGGTTGGACCAGGCCTTTCGAGAGGTGCAGCAGCGCAGGCCCCCGTACGGAAAGGGAGTCTTGGTGTGCCTCCGGTTACCCGATGCGCGGCCGGTGCAGTGGGCTGGGAGGTAGCTTGGGCAACACCGCGTCCGCATCCCGATGATAGTCTGGCGACAACGGGCCCAGCTCAGACTGCTCCGAGGCCAACTTGGCAACAGCCGCAGCACTGGGCCAATTGGTAGCGACCCCCGAGTAGATCCGTAGATTGGCGGAAGTGCCGTCGATGCCGTCGAGTTCTTGGACCACTGATCCAAGCAGCCAGTCTGGGGCGGCCGATCCCGACTCGCGCACGTCTGCTCGCAATCCTTGGAATGTTTCGACGATGCTTGCGCGGGGCACTGCCCTTGGAGCCAGAATCTCTGCGCCGCGCGGATCGTAGCAGGCAATGAACAGCTCACCTCGGCGCGCATCAACCACTGGCCATCGATATCCGGCAAGGTCCGGATCCAGGCCGAGTGCCATCGCTTGCATCGAACCCACTCCAACCGCTCGCACACCTAAGGCCGTGGCTATTCCCTGCGCCAACGCAATCCCGACTCGCAACCCAGTGAATGCTCCCGGGCCCTTGCCAGCTGCAACCCGTGATACTTCGGCAGGCGATCTCCCCACACTATTAAAGATGTGATTGATCAGTCCGAGCAGACGCTCGCCGTGCGCGTGCGGCTCATCATGCCAGCTCTCAGCGAGCAGCCGGCCAGACTCTGCCAATGCGACGGACCCGCGTTGGGTTGAGGTTTCGATGCCTAGAACGAGCACGCAGCCCTCTTACCACGGTTTCTTCGAGACCGTTGGTTGTCGGTATATGCTCGAGACCGTGGCCGACGTAATTCCTCGGTTTGGCTTTCGGATTCGCGCTGCGGCGGCGTGCGAGCAGGGAACTCGGCGCGACATCCTTCAGGATGGTTTCTTGATCGATGCGGAGCACGGAGCGTTCGCGATCGCGGATGGCATGGGAGGACATCAAGCGGGAGAGATTGCTTCGCGCGAGGCCCTGCAGGAGGTGCGCGAAGCAATTGCATCCACGGCATCGCTGAACGTCGCACGACGATACTTTGAGCGCCCAGACTTGGCGTCACGTCGCTGCGTAATGGACCGACTTAGGCGCATCGTTGAGCGCGCGCACGAACACGTGCGACAGATCGCCAAAGATCGCCATCTGCTGCGAGACATCGGCACCACCTTGGAAGTGCTGTGGCTGATTCGCGAAGAGGTTTTCCTCGCGCATGTCGGTGATAGTCGAGCTTACGTTGTTCGACCCGCCGCGGTACTCCAACTCACGGAAGACCACACAACGCCGCTCAATCAGACTTCCGATGCGGCTCCAGTGCGCCATGCGATCACGAGCTTGGTTCACGCCGTAGGGGTGGGTGACTCTCCACGCATCGATACGGTGATGCTCGATTTGCGCCGAGGCGATCGCCTCCTGTTGGCCACTGATGGCGTTTGGGCGTCCTTTGAAGACGAAGCTGCGCTGGGCCGCTTGGGCCGCGCAGGCGACGCACGGGAAGCAGCGAATGCTCTCGTCACTGAAGCGGTTCGGAACGGAAGCGCGGACGATCGAACGGCCTTGGTCGTAGAGGTTCTGGAGCGCTTCGCACGGCAGTCGAATAACGATGCCGACGCGGCCGTTCGCGACATCACGCCGGTTGCCGAGTGCGCGCTTTTTCACCACCTCAGCTGGGCCAAGATTCTGAGTGCCCTATCCGTCGCTGTTCATGTGGAATTCGAACCGGGCGAGAACGTCCCGCACTTCGCTGCTGGCGACCGGGTTGCCTATGTCATGCTCGACGGTACGGTGCGCACAGCCCAAGGAAGGATTCTTGGGAGTGGTGCGACGCTATTCGCTGAGTGCTTGGTCGGAAGCGAGCCTGCCAGTGACGATCCACGCTGCGAGCAGCGCGTGAGAACGTTGCGTATCCGTCGCGACGACTACCACGAGATATGCGACTCCGATCCACGTTTAGCGGTCGAACTCTATCGTCGGTTGGCAGAGCATTTAGGTCAAAGGCTTGGCAAATAGGTGGCGCTTCACTCGCTCATCGCCATGGTCGCGGTGGGGTGTAAGGCCCGCGCCAATTCCAACCGAATGCGCCTGAGTGTGCTGCACGGTGTTCGTGGCGGTCGTTGATGTTACTGCTAGCATACGCGACGATGCAGCAACTGGTTCAAGGCCTCCACGCGTTTCGAAGTGGATACTTCGCAACCCATCAACAACTATTTCGTCAGCTCGCGGAAGCTGGGCAGAAACCGGAGACATTGTTCATCACTTGTTGCGATTCACGCGTGGTGCCGAACCTCATCACGCAAGCGGCCCCCGGAGAGTTGTTCATCATTCGGAATATCGGCAACATCGTGCCTGGAGTCGACTTGCCCGGCGGAACCTCGGCCGCAATTGAGTACGCGCTAGAGGTACTGAATGTCCAAAACATCATCGTGTGTGGACATACCCAGTGCGGGGCGATGCAGGCGGTGCTCGACCCCGCGAGTGTCGAGCATCTACCAAACGTTCGGCGTTGGATCGCTCGTGCCGACAGAGTACGGCAGACCATCCTGGAGCGTTACTCTCACATCAACGGTGATGCGCGGGTTACAGCGGCCGTCGAGGAGAACGTCTTGGTTCAGCTAGAGAACTTGCGTGACTTCCCGTGTGTTGCGAGTCGCCTCGAACGTGGTCTGATCTACCTGAGCGGGTGGGTCTATCACATCGGGCGTGGTGAGGTTTACGATTACGACCCGGAGCAAGGTGAATACACCTTGCTTGCCGGCGACGACCAACGAGCGAAGAGCGAGCATGGAGTGGTTGGCGTCTCGGCCACCTGAGCCGGACGCGCTGACCCGACCGTCACCAAAGTCACTTTAGCCAAACTGACCAAGGCAGGATCGAGTCATCCTCCGGCGCTCACTCACCGAGGAGCTTCTTGGCGACAATCCGGACTTGCTGTCGAGCGGAAGACAGCTGAGCGAGCTGCTTCAGATCCCAGCGCGGCATGGCCCTGAGGACGCGCTCTAGGTGAGCTCCGTTGAGCCGTGGGTTGCTGAGCAGCGCGCGACGGACCTCGCCACTTTGAAGCCAGCTCGAGTTCGCGACGATATGGGCGACGAGAGGGACCGACAAGGTGCCATTCTTAGCGATGTGCGCCACCTCCGGATGGGTCAATTGTGGATTCTGCAGGAGCGCTTCCCAGATGCTGCTGCCAAAGGTCCGTTCGAGAGCGACACGCTCCGACAACGTGCCGTCACGCGCCACCTGATCGCGCTCGCGCAAGCTAAGGTCGCGGATGCGTTCGTACAGATTTTTGGGTCGCCTCGCGTTGCTCGCGCCCAACTGTGTCGACTCCGCGCTGGGTGACGGTGCAGTGGATTCGAGAGGCTCGTTTTCGAGGCCGGACTCGTGGCTGGGCGGAAACGCGTGCATCGGCTCGGGAGCATTGAGGAACGCGAGGAGTTCGGTGCTTTTTGGTCCACTTAAGCCCACCAGTTCGAGTCCAACACCCGCGAACGGCTCATCTCGTTTCGCGTACACCACCTTGGCCTCAATCTCGAACCGATGCCCCGCTGGGCGCACCAAGACGAAGAGACACAACTGTTGCTCCTCCGTCGTGAAGCAGCCCGGAATGAAGGCTCGCCTATGTCGGAACTCGCGTTCGAAGCAGCGGCGTAGTTCGTCCAGGCTTTCCGGTGCTAGCTCGAACTGGGGCAACGCAGGTGGCGACATCGCGTTGATTCTACTGCATGCACGGCTCGCACGCGTTGCCGGTCTATTCAGCATGAGCTGTGAAGCACGGCCCACCTCGGTAAGCAAGCTAGAGAATTGACGTGAAGTCAACGGGCAGCACGGGAGAGGTACGCCTCCATTTCCACCTGTGCACTCCGACGGTGCGCTCGTTGTTCGTTCTTGCGCAGATTGCAGGGGGTCTCATTTTGATGACCGAACATGCACGCGACAGGAAACTACATGCATCGGGTGCAGGGTCTCAACGCTCCCTAGTGAACGCAAATCCGCTCATCGACTCCATCGCGAGTTAGCACAGGAAGCAACTCTCACGCCCTTGTCTCGACTGGCCGAGATATGAACCTCGATCAAACCAGCGTAGCCACCAGCACCTCGCGGAAATACCGCGTACTCACCGAATTGGGCTGCGGTGGGATGGGACGCGTCTACCTGGCCGTACATCAAGGGTTGGCCGGGTTCAATAAGTTGGTTGTGCTGAAGGTACTCAGAAACGATCTGGCCACTTCGTCGGAGTCGCGCGACAGCTTTCTGCGCGAAGCGCGTGTTTCTGCGCGCATGAGCCATCCGAACGTCGTAGCTGTCAACGAGGTTGAGGAGCGCGACGGTGTTCCCATCATCGTCATGGAGTATCTGCAGGGTCAGCCTGTCTCGTCGTTGTTGCGAAGATTGAACGCCAGAGTCCCGCGCTCCGCATTGCTTAGAGTTCTATCCGACAGTCTGAGCGGTCTTCACTATGCGCACGAACTGACAGACTTCGATGGATCACCACTGCGGTTGGTTCATCGCGATTTCACCCCGCAGAATATCTTCGTGACCTACGACGGTTCGGTGAAAGTGTTGGATTTCGGAATCGCACAAGTCACGCGAGCCACGGCACATTCCCGATCCAGTACCATCAAGGGGAAATTGCGTTACATGGCACCGGAACAGATCATCCGGGCGCCATTGGACCGTCGTACTGACGTGTTTGCGGCAGGGGTCGTGCTGTGCGAGATTGTGACGGGTCAGCGCTTCTGGGGCGAACTCTCGGATTCTGCTATCGTGCGCCACATTCATGCGGGAAGCATCCCGACGCCGCGCGCTCTCGGTGGTGATTGTCCGCCCGAGTTGGAGCGGATCTGTGCCAAGGCTTTGGCCTACGAGCGAGAGCAGCGGTACCAGTCCATCGCCGAGATGCAGCGGGATCTCGAGAGCTACATTCTTGCAAATGGCTTGCGGATAACGACGCAGGACCTTTCACGTGAAATTTCGGCGCTCTTTGCAGACGAACGCCGGCAAGCCCAACACCTAATCGAGTCTCATCTCTCGACGGATACCTATGTGTCGTGGTCTAGCATCGCCACGGCTTCGTCGGAGCCACTCGCGTCGAAAACCCCTCCCGCAACCGCGACGCGCACGATTCTCGACTTGCCCACGTGTGTCACGACACGCGTGCCAGCACCAGCGCGGAGCAAGTACCGAATCGCCGGACTTCTCATCGGAATGGTTCTTCTCGCAAGCGGCGCGATAGGGCTGTCATCCGTAGCCGGACCGCAATTTGTGTCCGCGCCCACCAGGGAAGTCGAGCCATCTCAAGTAAGAAAGATGACGCTGCGAATCACCGCATTCCCGTCTATCGCGGCAATTTCTCTTGATGATCAGCCCGTCAGCCACAACCCGTTTACGCTCGAGGTTGCCGCAGATGGTACGGTGCATCGTCTCCGTGTGGAAGCGCCGGGCCATGTTTCCGTCGCCAGATCCCTGCGATTCGATCAAGACATCGAGTGGGTGGTTTCGCTCGAGTCGGAGGAGCCATCCGTGCCAGTGGCGTCTTTGGCTCTCGAAAGAGATCGCCCGCAGCCTGTCCGCCCCGTGCGCCCTGCCAAACGCACCCAGAGCACGAAGCCACTTGACTCGTGTTCACCGCCTTACACCTATGATTCGCGAGGGATAAAGCACTTCAAGACAGAATGCCTTTAGAAGCAGTTTAGCCGTACCGATCCACTCGAACCAGAATGTGTGCGTTACCAACAAACGTCGAAAGACGGTACAGCACCTGGAGTAGATCGGACACGTCGTCAACAGTAGTAGTGGAGTAATTGCGACCAACGATAATGAAGCCATTGATCCAAAATCCGGCTCCGAAATCATGTGGGAGTGACTCATACTTGGTTGGGTTCAGAGGTGGACGGGGGGCTAGCGATGAGCAATCATGATGGCCATTTATATGCTGTTATCGTCAGGCTTAGCGTGGATGAAACAGAGGCTGTTTGTGTTGATCGCAGTTGGCGCCGGCTTGCTTGACTCGCGCCCGCTGTCCGCTGCCGAAAGCGGCAATTTGAAGCCCGACCGTGTGGTGCTGGCCGCTAACGAACGGCCTTC
>JBLNFG010000835.1:0-4266 GCA_050263495.1 Myxococcales bacterium
CCATGCTGGCCAACGCGACGGCAACAACCCAGCGACGCCGCAACACCCAACGCAGCGCGCGGTCGTACCACTGATATGCGCGGCCGCGCGTGTCCGCGTGCACGATTTCTTTGTCGCCACCCTTGGCGCCTAGCAGCCTCGATGCCGCGGTTGGAATTAGTGTCAGCGCAACCAGCAAAGAGAGGGCGAGCGAGAAGCAGATCGTAATCGACATATCCTTGAACATGACGCCCGCGATTCCCGGCACGAACAGCACTGGCACGAACACCACAATCGTGGTCAAGGTGGAGCCGCTCACGGCAATCCACACGGAGTGCGTGCCTTCGATTGCCGCCGTCCAAGGGTCCTTTCCTTCCTCGCGCAAGCGGAAGATATTCTCGAGCACGACAATGGCATTATCCACCAACATACCGATCGCCAATGCCAGACCTGCCATGGTCAGCATATTGAGCGTCATGTGCGCCTGATCCATTACGGCGAAGGTGGCGATGACGCTCACCGGAATCGAAGCCGCAACAATCAATGAGCTTCGAATGTGACGCAGGAACACCAGGAGCACCAAGAACGTGATCGCAACACCGAGCAGCGCTGTCGTCGATAGATTTCCTAGAGCCGCATTGATGAAGTCTGCTTGATTGAAGACGAGCTTGAAGTCGATGTCTGCTGCCGCTGTGCGCTTGATCTCCGGCAGCGCCTCCAGCACCGCCCGTGAGGCTAGCACCGTGTTGGCGCCGGACTGCTTGTTGACGATCACGAACACCGATGGGGCGCCGTCGACCTCGAGAATCCGCTGAGACTCGTAGAAGGTGTCGAGCACCTTGGAGACTTCCTTCAGACGGATCGGCACTAAACCAGCCGGACTCGTCTTCGAGCCGATGACCACCTCCCCAATCTCCGACACACGCTGATACTTGCCCTTCGCTTGGATCGAGAAATCGAGCGCACCCTGTTGGATCGAACCGCCTGGAACCTGCAGGTTTTCGCGATAGACCGTGGCTACAATCTGGTTTACGTCAAGGCCGAATGCAGCGACCTTGACTGGATCGAGTTCAACACGGATCTCTCGTTCGAGTCCGCCGTCAATTTCGGCCGAGGCCACCCCCGGCAATCGAACTAACTTTGGCTCGATGTCGCGCTTGGCAATGCGCCTGAGTTCGTCGAGCGGGTAGGGCCCTGTCACGGTCAGTACCACGATTGGCATCAGCGCCGGATCGAAGGCGAAGATCATCGACTTCTCGGCATCTTCCGGCAATATCGACTCGATCATCTCGAGCTTGCGTCGGACGTCGGTTTCCGCCTGCTCCATGTCCTTACCCCATTCAAAGCGTACTTCGACGAGGCTTGTACCTTGCTTGGAGGTGGAATGTACCTCCTTGACGTTCTTGACCGATGAAGCCGCGCCCTCAATCGGTCGCGTGACGAGGGTTTCGATATCTTCTGGGCTTGCCCCGGTGTACTCGGTGAGAATGATCACCGTCGGGAACGATACGTCCGGATACATATCGAGACGCAGTCGGCTCAGGGAGAACAAACCGAAGCCGACCAACATGAGATAAAGCATGGTGGTCGTAATCGCATTACGAACGGCGGGAGCGGCGATGTTCATGGCTTCCCCGACTCGACTAGCTGGACCTTTTGACCGTCCTTCAGCCCGTGCTGGCCAAGCACGACGAGCTGTTCCTTTTCCGCCAGGCCTTCGAGTACTTCTAGGGACGATCCCTTACGTGCCCCGAGCTTCACCATCCGCTGCCGAGCAATCCGTTGTTCATCGACAACGAATGCCTTGCGCAACACCTCGCCCGGTTTCTGTTGTTCTAGGATCCGAG
Organism: Myxococcales bacterium; assembly: GCA_050263495.1. Lineage (GTDB taxonomy): Bacteria > Myxococcota_A > Polyangia > Polyangiales > Polyangiaceae > FEN-1139. Next base: position 1,827 of record JBLNFG010000835.1, read on the forward strand.
TGTCGAGCAAGAGCGCAGGCTCCGGGGCAACCAGAGCCGCGTTGCGCCTAGCTACCACGAGTTCTGCACGGCCAAACATGCCGGGCTTGAGCGCGCGCTCGCCGGTCTTGGCGTCCTTGGGGTTATCGAGCGTGACCTCGACGGTATTGGTACGCGTCTGCTGATCAAGATAGGGCAACACCGTCGTGACAACGCCGCGAAACTGACGTGCTGGATAGGCGTCCAATTTGAGCTGCACTTCGAGACCGGTGCGCACCTTAGGCACGTCACTCTCGACCAAACGCAGCTCGAGTTTGAGCTGATCTACAGCAATAATTCGACAAAGTGGTACGCCGGGTTGAGCCATGTCCCCGACCTGCAGCATCTTGTCGGCAACGGTCCCGGAAATGGGCGCGACAATCGTGCCGTCCGATGCCGTCGCCGCGAGCTGACCTCTGCCGGCGATTAGCGCGCGCCGCTGCGCTTGGTTGGCGCGCAGTGCTGTTTCGAGGCGCTCGTATTCAGCGTCGGCAATGGCGCCCGAATCGCGTAACGTCTTCATGCGCGTTAGTTCGTGCTGCTGAGTCTCGATTTGTGCATCGAGAGCGTCAATTTGGGCACCAACCTGGTCCATGCCTTCGCTGACACCACCGGCACGAACGACCGCTAGGCGATTACCGCGCTTGATCTCGTCGCCATTCTTCCACGGAAAAGCTAGGATTCTGTCGGGAAGACGCGAGTAGACGCGAACCTCGACCCAGGGCTTTAGATCGGCTGGGTAGCTCAATACCTCTTCGATGTCGTCGCGACCCACGGCTTGCACCCGCACACTCTTTTCTTGGGTTTTGCCCTCCGCCTTGACGTTCCCCTTGCAGGCCACGGCCAGAGTTGCGAGCAGGGTAACAAACGTCAAACGAAGTCGCGGCCGCGACGCGAGCCGTTGCCGGATGAAGCCGAGGGCGTTCGATTCCATGATTAGCCTCCAGTGAGCGCAACGGAGCGCTCCGACACTCGAGCCCGCGTGGTTCTTGGATCTTTTTTGCGCTGGTGAGTGCAGAAACGCAGAGTTGCCTATAGGCTAACACACCGAATCGCTCCTCCCGCTTGCCCGCAGCGCGGCCACGCGCGAGGACAAGTTTGGGAGGAGCAAGCGCGGGCGTAGACCGCGCGGTGGTGGGCACAAAACCCTAATGATTTCTGGCCCGCGCAATCCTAAGGGAATCTCGCCTCGATGCGACGCCGCTCGCGGATCAGTGCCGCGCAACCAAAGGTCGGCAATTCGTCCGAACCCGCATAGCTGCCATCGATGCGGCGCCACTCATGAGTCGGCGCAGGCAAGGCCGTTCTCGATGGCGCGGATCAGTGCCGCGCAACCAAGGGTCGGCAATTCGTCCGAACCCGCATAGCTGCCATCGATGCGGTGCCACTCATGAGTCGGCGCAGGCAAGGCCGTTCTTGATGGCGCGGATCAGTGCCGCGTAGCTAGCGGGTTTTGGCGCCTTTTTTTGGTTTGTCCGTCGCGGCTACGGCGCGGGCCGCGCCGCCGTTGACGGCATGAGTCTCCAATTGTCGGGTTCAGATCGAGATCACGAGCTTGCCGCACACGGTGCCCTCTCCCAGTCGCCGCAATGCCTCTCTTGTTTCGTGCAACGGATACACGCGATCGATCGCGGGTACGACCGTGCCCCGAGCAACAAGCTCCTGCAAGTGCGAGAGATCGTGGTTGGGTCGATGGATCAACAACCCGACGCGGTGTGGATTACCAGTGAGCCTCAGCAGACCGCCCACGACCACTGCCTCCAAGACACGGCGGGTTTGTCCGCCAACCAGGTAATACCGGCCACAGGCGCCAAGCACGCGCCGGTACGCAATCGTAGAACGATGTGCTGTGACGTCCAGAATGACGTCGTAGCGTTGACCACTCGCGGCAAAATCTTGGCGCGTGTAGTCGATGACGGCGTCGGCCCCTAAGGAGCGCATGAATTCGAGCTTTTCGCCGCGATCGACTCCTGTCACCTCGGCGCCGTAGCTCTTGGCAAGCTGAATTGCGAAGCTCCCGACGCCGCCGCCGGCTCCGTTGATCAAGAGCCGATGTCCAGGCTGGGTAGCGCAATAATCACGAATGCCCTGCAGCGCCATTACACCAGCTTGAGGAAGCGACGCAGCTTGCTCGAAACTTAGTTTTGGTGACTTGAGTGTGAAAACGCTCGCCGGGGCACACACATATTCCGCAAAACCGCTCCAGCCGGAGCCAGACAGATCGCCCAGCACCTCATCACCGGGACGGTATTGGGTTACGTTCTTTCCAACCTCCTCGACAACTCCAGCGACGTCAGCGCCCAGGATGCGTCGGCGTGGTTTGAGCCAGCCCGACATGGGGCGTGCTTGGGCCGCACCAACCAGATTATCCCAGTCCCACGAGTTTACCGAAGCGGCGCGGACGCGAACTAACACGCCATCA
>JBLNFG010000836.1:0-6456 GCA_050263495.1 Myxococcales bacterium
GTCGTCGAACACGCAGCAAGCGAGCCGCAACCACGGCCACGCCCGCGACGGTAACGAGGAACAGGGCGAAGTCCAGGTGGAGACATAGACTCACATGCGAGAATAGATCTCCAGGCGTCAGGAATGCCCAGCTGTAGAGCAGAGTGGCAAGCTGTGGATAGGTCCCCAGGTACCAGCCCTCGGGGAACCGAACGATCCCACCAGCAGCGATGTAGTACTCGGCGACCGGCAGGTGGTACCAATGACTGTCCGCGTGGAGATTCTTCGGCAGCATCACCTGCAGATAGATCGCCAGCAATGACACTGTTACGAGCAGTGCGCTGAACAAACCGATCCAATTCCTGATCCGAAGCACGCCACCACCGCCCGAGCGACGGAGAATTCGCTGCCAGTCGACGAATGCCCTCGGACCCCCGGCTCCAAGCAACACGAGTGGAACGGCAAGAGACAGATTGCGGCTGTACAGCTTTCCAATGCCCAACAAAAACATCAAACAGTAGAAAGCCAGCACCCCCGTCGCGAGCGACAGAATGAGGCGCTCCGGCAGCCTAGGGGGCCTGGGAAGAAGCTTTGCAAGCAATCCCCATCCACCCACCAGCACCGAACTCATGAATAGCGCTACGCACGCCCACGCACCAAGGTACCTGAAGAATAGCCAGTGCTTAATCGGATAAAATACGTCACTGAACCACAGGTAAAATGCCGTGGCGAGTGTCAGAAGCAGAGCGATCAGGGTGGCTCGTCCTCTTCGTCCGCGCACGAATCCCAGCGTCAGATACAGCAGTGCATAGAGTCGGTGCCTCATCGAGTTGACGCTCACCTAGCATGCGCAGCCCCCGACCAAGTACTCTGGAGGGCAGGAATTCGCCTCCGCCAAGCGGCCGATGATTGAAATCCGCAGACCTTGGAGCCTTCCGTAGCGTGGGTGCCAGTTGTGAGCAACTGCTGCATAATACGCCGAGTCTCCGTTGGAGAGCGCAGGAGTCAACTACAGCTGTCTCTGGATCCCGCAGCTCATACGTTAGCCGAACGCGATGGTGAGTTCGGGCACTCGAGCGGACCTGACTCAAACCGCAAACGTTACCTCCAGCTCAGCGCCGCGTACGATCCGCCCGATCGCTCACGTTATCGCGCTCGAGATGATGTGATATTGCATCGCCCAAGGATAGAAGCCGAAGTGCAAAGAGCGCCATCGGCCGCTCGAGATCTTCACTCGGATCGCGTCTCAGAGTCTCGAGCCTGCGTCAACACACAGGATAAGCATTGAACGGATGCCACTGCATACAGTAACGCACACCGGCGTTTTTCTTGCAGTATTGCTCGCTCTTGCACTAATGGGTGTATACAGGAGTCATTGATGAAACGAACAACGTTCACGATCTCGGCAGTAAAGACACTCTGTGCAGCGGTGCTCTTCACCTCTGCTCTGCAAGCAAAGGCTCATGCACGAGGGCTGGTCGAGCCCTCGTGGGTGCAGGCCCATCTCGAGGATCGAAGTGTGGTCATCCTCGATGTCCGCTCATCGGAGGAATACGCTGCCGGGCACATCAAGAACTCCGTCAGCATGCCGTTCAGCATGCCCGTGTCCACGTGGGTTGCGCTTCCGCCCAGTGGATTGCTAATGGAGCTGCCTGCGCCGATGGTATTGTCTACCGCACTTGGGGCGGCAGGAATCAGCAAGCAGTCCACGGTCGTGGTGGTAGGTGCCACGCAGGCCCCCGAAGTGCCCGCGGCCTATCCCCTGGCGCAGACGGCGCGCGTCGCAGACACCCTCATCTATGCCGGAGTAAAGAATGTGGCAATTCTCAATGGCGGTATTACGGGGTGGGTCGCTCTCGAAACCGAAGTCCCGACGCGCTCGCCCGTTGAGTTCAAAGGCACCGAGCGTGAGGAAATGTTCGTCTCAGAGCAGCAGGTTGCACGGGCCATCGGGAAAGCCGATGTCCTCCTGCTCGATGCGCGAGACGCGGCAGTATACGCAGGCACCGTGATCGAGCCGTTCGCGCCGAGGGCCGGCCATATTCCCGGCGCCCAATCGCTCCCGACGCCGTCCATCTGGAATAGCGACGGAACGTACAAGACTCCGAACGAGCTTCAATCGATGGTTTCGAGCATCTGGGGCGGTGACCTCTCGGATGAAATCATCGTCTACTGCGGCGTTGGCGGTTACGCGAGCGGTTGGTGGTTCGTTCTCTCGGAGGTACTTGGTTACACGAACGTCAAGTTCTACGACGGCTCCGCGCAGGAGTGGGCGGCAGATCCCGAGGCACCGCTCGAAACCGGTTTGTAAGCGCAACAGAAGCGCGCCGACATAAACACAAAATGACAACCGCCGCCCTTGATTGAGGGCGGCGGTCGTGTTTGAAGCCCTATTACTCACCGGGCTTCGACAACGAGAACTGGCCTTTAGCTGCTCTGGGCAGCTTCGCCTTGCTGCTTGCGCCGCTCATCCAGCTCTGCCTTGACTTTCTCCATCAGGGTCTCGTCCAGTCGGTAGAACACCGTCAAGATGACGAGTGTGATGATTCCAGCGACCAGCGGAATGACGCTCATCATTGCCTTGAGACCATCTCGAACTTCTTCACTCTGAGCAACGTTCGGAGCAAAGCCCGTCGTTGCTAAGATCACGCCGGCGATGACCGTTCCCACGGTCCAGCCGATCTTGTTCGACATGATGGAAGCTGAGAACACCAAGCCAGTAGCGCGCCGGCCTGTCTTCCATTCCGAGTAATCCGCGGTGTCGGCGTAGAGCACCCAGAGCAACGCGGAGATGGGTCCGCCCGCTAGCGAGCTGAGTGCCTGGAAGGTGAAGATTAGAAGTAGGTTATTGGGCTCGAAGAAGTAGAAGATTCCGGTCGAGAACAGCGCAACCGTCATCAGGATGATGAGCGCTCGCTTGCGCCCAAGGAGCTTTGCGAACCACGGCACGATGAGGACGCCCACTAGGGACAGGACCTGCCCGACGGTATTGAATGCCGAGGCCAGCACCTCGAAACCGTACTTGTGCTTCGTGCCGAACAGCGAAACCTCTTGCTCACCGATGTAGTACTTGAAGTAGTGCGCGGTGACGCTCAGCCGAATACAGACGAACAGAATGAACAGGATGGTTGCGGCGAACAGGACCATCCAGGGAATGTTCTGAGTGAGATCCTTCAAGTCGTCCTTGATCGGTGTCTTCTCCTTCGCGATCGGCTGAATCCGCTCATGGGTCATCGCGAAGGTGATCACGAACAGAATTACCGCGGCGATGGCGTAGATCATGAGCGTCGCTTGCCAGCCCTTGGTGGGGTCACCCTTGCCAAAGCTCGCAACGAAGGGCAGCGCCGTGGCCGAAACAATCATGCCACCGGCGTAGGCGCCCACGAACTTGAAGGACGACGCACTGGTCCGCTCAATCGGGTCGCCGCTGATCACCCCGAGCAATGAGGTGTACGGGATGTTCACCGCTGAGTACATGAACATGAAGGAGATGAAGGTAACGTAAGCGTAAACGATCTTGGCGGTGCCACCGAAAGCCGGTGTGGTAAAGGCCAGCACCCCGGAGACGGCGAGCGGAATTGCGCCCCAGAGAACATACGGCCTGAACTTGCCCCAGCGCGTCGAGGTTCGGTCGGCAATCATCCCGATCACGACGTCAAAGAGGGCGTCCAACAGACGTGAAACGCCGATCATGATTCCGGCCGCTGCAGCAGCCATGCCGAAAACGTCGGTGTAGAAGAAGAGTAGGTATAGCGTGATGGTCTGCCAAAACAGGCAAGACGCTAAATCGCCAAACCCGTAACAGATTCTCTCGAGATAGGGGAGCTTCTGGGATTCGTTGCTCATGACGGGACTCGCAAGGATTGACGCTGACAGCGCCCGCAGGGTCGTGCGGGTAGGATTCCCTCACGACCTTGGATCGCGCATTGTGCGCGACACCTTGACCCGGCGTCAGAGAGCAAAGTCAAGGGGCCGGGAAGACCAAGCTTGGCTCTCCTGGCTCTTCAGCCGTTAGAAAATTCGCGAGTTTTACTTACAGCAGGTGCATGGCTGGTGGCCAGAGAATTCGCATCGGTCCCCGCTCGCAAGCCTCGGCGAGTTTTGTCGCCCCTGTCGCCCGCCCAAACCCAATTGGCGTCGAGAATTGCAGGTAACCGTCTGAATACCCGATTCCGCCACGCCTCGAAGCATCCTTGTATTTGGTGCGATGTCGCGCGTCGGGCAGCCATCCCTCGCGTCCGCGGGGACCGCGGAACTCCGGCGTCAGACCGAGTAGATGCGCCGTGAGGGGTGCGCAAAGTTCGTCGGTCGCACCCACGTGCGGAATGTATCAGCGAACGACAAAACGGCAGGATCGCCAGCCACGAGAGGTCGTGGTCGGCGATCCTGATTATCTACTCCGCGCCGCTTGCGAGACTATCTCAACGATGGTGGTCCGGAGAGTAGATGCGGAAGTCTCCAGCGGTGTGAAGGAGCGCCATTAGATAGAGCACCCCGTCGTAGTAACGCCACTGGCCCGAAGGTGCTTCGAGATCCCACAATGCCTGGACGAAATCGCGGTACTGCGGGTTGGTAGCGGCAAGGCTAGCGACTGCATTCATCGCAATCAAGCCGCCAGAGCGGTAGTCGACGATGGGCTGTCCGTCCAGCGAGTAGTTCGCAAAGTACGTATCGAGGCCCTGAGACTCGAAGAACGTCTGAATTCGATTACTGAGCACAACCTCGCGTGGATCGTCATGGAACCACGCCCAATCGACAGACCAGTTCATTGCCGTCCGCCAGGCGTCGAATCGGAAGTTGACGGTCAAGGGTTCCCAAGACGCAGCCTTGGGTGTTCCGTCGAAGTTGGCATAATCCGGCGCTAGCCCGGTGGTTGGGTTGGTGGTCTTCACGAAGAAGTCACGACTCACCTCCGCGGCATCGAGCCAGAATTGACGGTCCTTCGGGTTCCCCCAACGCGCCCAGAGTTCGTAGAAGGCAGGGAGATGATACGAGGGATCGGTGTGATCACCGTTCTCGACGAAATTTGCCTTGTTGGGCGTGAACCTCACCTGCTTCTGCTCGAGATTGAAGATGGACGTTACGTCGCCGATGTCTCCACGATTCTTCATCGCGTCGACGATCTCATTCGCCTGGGAGCGATAATTATAGATCCCGGTTCGGTTACCCCAACGACCAGCAGCGAAGTAGAGCGCCGTTGCGATGTACTCTTCCCCATCTGGGGCTGGCAGCTCATCCTTCACGGTCCCGTCGTAGTTGAGCGACCAAGAGTAGTATCGATAGGCGGGGTTCGCAGGATCAGCATGGCGCATGTACGTCTGCGCCCAATTCCATAGAGCATCGAACTCCGCTTGACGATCGAACTGAACCGCGATCATCATGCCGTAGCTCATGCCTTCCGAACGGACATCGCCGTTGCCGATGTCTCGGATCTGCGCGAGGAGCCCGTTCTCGTTGGAGCCCATCTCGTAATAGACAGCCTGGGTCTCTGCGTCGCCGTGGAACAACTGCTGGAAAGCCCCGTCGAGCTTGTCGTGGATCTCCTGTCGGGAGTATCCGATCTCACGAAACAGATTACGGTACTTGCCCGTATACGCCGAGCCAAGATGGCGGTGTTGGTGATGGCGATGAGGGTGATCGAAAGCAGGAGCTTGGCCGTGCGATGACGGAGAACCGTCACACTGCTGTTGCTGTTGCTGTTGACTCTGGTTGACTTGATCGACGTCGGTAAGCGCAAAGGCGGCGCTCTCGGCTTCGCCTTCGGCCCCAACAACCTCCTGTTGGTCGCTGCAACCGGCTAGAAAAAATAGAAATAGGAGTGCCTGAGATGGTCTGCACGTCATCATGGACGCAGGCTAAGGAGGTTTGTGAGTCGGAGTCAATCGGAAGATACGTACTCACGAAGGATGGGCGCTCTGGACCGCGCCGAGCACGCACTCGATGCAGCGGACTACTCCGTTCTCGCCCCGAACAAGCAACACCAGTCAAATCTAACACTTACGCTGCGCGGGTGCTCGGAGTGGAGTACTGAGCACCAACACTGAGGCACATGGAACGTTCTGCATTCGATTACAAATTTCCCGAGAGCTGGTATTACGTTCCATGTGTCACACCGCGCCAAGCCATGGGAACCGGTTCCAAAGCCCTATTGGGTCGGATTGGACGGGCAACCTCAATCTCTTTCGCGCTCAGCACTCATTCCGGCGGAAGTCGCAAATCTGAACGGCACTCGATGCGCTCCTGTCACACGCTCACTAAGGCCAGCCCCTGTGTGCCGGCGATACGCGCCATTCCGATCGAACATCGTCGGGCAGTTCCCTCTCGAGCGCCTCCACGGTGTGAAGCAACTGCACTTCCACCAGCCCCTCGTCTTTGCTGCCCACGGTCGCGTCTAGTTCGAGTGCGAGGTCGCGCGCGAGCCGCAGCAAGTTCCGCAACCGATTCGTCCTGACTAAAATGAAATTCTCGACCATGGCC
>JBLNFG010000837.1:0-4553 GCA_050263495.1 Myxococcales bacterium
ACTACTATCATATCTCCCCGCACTTGAGCCCAACGGCGAGGACAAATAGGCCCAAGCGCACACATCTCGTTCCCAAGTAAGGAAAAGAGACATCAAATCCCAATCCAAGCCGCAGGCGGACCAAGTAGCAGAGGCACATGCTTGGGTCAAAGCAAATCGTGTGTCGCAAACACATGTAACGCGCGCGGCGACTGCATTCGACTGCGCGCTCACAGGCGCTCGCGTCAACCGGCAATTCTTGATTGAGAGAGACAGCCTGTCGAGGTGCTCCGGCTCAGTAGACTCTAGTCGCAAAGTGCACCGTGTCGTTCCCCGTCCACTCCATCGTCCAATCGATTAATAGAAATGAAAAAGCCGGTGTCTCATTGCGTGCGAAAGAAGCATAACAATCAAATGACTTGCACATCTCGCTACAATTCGACTATGAAGAGCCGTACTAAGCAGATTGGTAGGCAGCTTCGAAACGTGCTCAATGCGAATGTGACAGCGGGTTCATGAGTTTTGTGTAGAAAGGTGTTGGGTCGGAGGCACGCCGGGACTGGCGCTGTGTACACCGGGAAGGTGAATGACCGGCGTGGTGCTCGGGATGCCAAGTAGGAGCCCCCATCGCTGAAGGTCTCTCTCACAGAACCGTACTTGTGCTGTTCATACGGCTCGTTGGGCTGGCAGGTTGTGACCTCTGTCGTGGGCCGGTTTGCGACTCGTCTATCCCAGTGCCAGCGTGAGCTGCACCGGGGCAACAATGCGCTCCATCGTCGCGCCAACACTCCTCCTTCTCTGCGCTTCGACTTCGGCTCCGCGTGCGCGCGAGAGACCCTTCGGTGGGAAACCCTTGCGCCGTCGGCTTCTGCTTTCGCATGCTGTTCGGCCTTCTCGAATCGCAATAAGGGTGCTGAGCAGAAGGGAGGTGAGAGATCCACGTTTTGCGCGTCGACGAAGATGCGAGCGGCACGCGATTCTCTCAAGGGACGGCGCTGCATGCTATTCGCCCGTATGCACCCCGCCAACGTAAACAGCTGTGTTGCGGCTGCCCAGTGCCACAACACCAAGACCGCTCCGGGTCTCGCGACATCATGAGCGGTCGTGACGCTTTGTGACGCTTCGTCTGTACCATTCCTCGACGAGGTAACTTTTGAGCCACACTGCCGCACCGACCGTTTGCCCAGAGTCGTTCGTCCTCTCGTCCTTGCGAGATCCGCGACTCGGCCGCGTTGGTTTAGGAGGAGTCGCAATCCCCCGTGTCGATTGAGCCAAAAAAGTTTGGCTGAGAGTCCCGTCGAGGCGCAACAGTCCGTGCGCGAGGTCTATTCATGACGAGGACGCCGTCGAGCCTGAACCATGGTCTGCTGCTTGCGCTAATCGCTGTCGGCTGCGCTGAAAGTGCCAACAAGTCGAATACCGAGTCGACGCCGGACCAGGTAGAAGCTTCGCGAGGCGGGGGCTCGGGGACAGCCAAGTCGAGTTCCACCGGTGGGTCCTCGGAGGCAAGAGTGACTTCCGCCCCAGCCGCGGGAGGCAATGCCAACGGAAGCGGCAATCGTGGCACTGGTGCGGCACCCTCCAATACTGCGGGGGGTCAGTCTAACGGCACTGGGGAAACGAATCGCCGCGAACACGAGCGAGGCGGTGCATCGAATACGGCAGCAGTGGGCGGCAGTACAGGCGCTCCAACGAGCGGCGTCGGGGGCGCTGGTGGAAGTGCCACTAACAAGCCGCGCACCGGTACGGGTGGCGTAGCAGAGTCAACCGCTGCTGGCGGGACCAACGGCGACAAGTCAACGCGCGCGGGTGGAACCGGCGGCAAGAACTCCTCGAACAAAGCGACGGGAGGCGGGGCACTCGGAGGTTCGACCAACGGCGGGGCAACCACCGTTCCCGCTAGTGGTGCAAACGGTGCGTTGCCGAAGTTCATCCTCGGTGCGGACATCTCGAGCGTGGATGAAGCAATCGATCGCGGCAGTAAGTACGCCGACACGGACGGCACCACCAAGACCATTTTCGAGGTCTTGAAGAACCATGGCTTCAATTTCGTTCGTTTGAGAGCGTTCGTCGAGCCCAGCGCAAAGTATGGGTACGCGTATGGAACGGGTGGCAGCTGCGTGAAGACCGAGAGCTACTGCGATACCGATCATACGGTTGCGTTTGCCAAACAGGTCAAAGCGGCGGGGATGGGACTCTTGCTCGACCTACACTACAGCGACAACTGGGCTGATCCAGGTAATCAGATTATCCCCGAGGCTTGGCGCGACGCAGCGAACATCACCGAGCTCGCGTCGCGGGTCAAGACGTACACCACTGAGATCGTAAGCAAGCTTGCAGACGCGGGCGCTCAACCCGAAATTGTCCAAATCGGGAACGAAATTACTCCGGGAATGCTGGTGCACGTACCAAACTCGAACACTGACTGTTGGGGGAATAACGTCTCAGCAGCACCAGTCGGAGGAAGCACCTCGAATTGGGCAAACCTTGGGACACTCTTGAGAGCCGGCATTGAGGGCGTAAAAGTCGTCGACGCGACGATCAAGACCATGATTCACCTCGAGAACACCAAGAGCTCGAGCGGCGTGGTGAGCTGGGTGCAGAACGCCAAGAAGCAGGGCGTGAATATGGATATCGTCGGGTTGTCCTGCTATGTGGCGTTTCAGGGCGATCCATCGGTTTGGAAGAACACGTTCAGCACCTTGGCGAGCACGTTCTCCGATCTGTCCTTCGTAATTGCGGAGTACAATCCCCAAAGGACGCAGGCCAATCAGATTATGCAAGAGCTCCCGAATGGGCGAGGGCTCGGCACCTTCTTTTGGGAACCGACCCAAAGCGGTGAGTGGGGCTCGTCCCTGTTCACTTGGTCCGGCAACACGGGGCGCGCCAATACGGCTGATTTTCAGGAGTTTGACGCAATTGCGAAGAGTGTTGGTCTGAAATAGACTTCGCGGCGTGAACCAACCTCATTCGGTTTCTCGCAGTCCAACAACGGACGAGTTTGAAATGGTTTGCGCTGTCACTCTGGTTGGCACCAGGGCGACAGCGCAAAGGGGGAAGGCTCTAGTCGACTTCGGGGCTGCCGTCAGTAGCGCAGCGTCCGTACGCACCGCCCGCGGCAGGGATCGTCGTGGCAACGCCACCCGCGGGCACCCACGTGGCACCGGCGGAGCCACCGTAGCCCGGACCGTAGTAGTCATCGGGGGTTTCGTAAACCTGCATCTCGATGTTCAATTTGCCGTTGAACCACACGTTTCGACCACCGATGCCAAACTGGTAACTCACCCAGCTCGTGGAGCGCGGGCTTACCCAAACCCACTGCGACTCGCCGGAAAGGAGCTGCACCTCAGGCACTGGCGTGCTTACGCCGTCGACCACGCTCTCGAGCGACCACCCCGGTAGCAGCACAACCCGATAATCGCCCTGCTCGAGGTCGACTTCGATCGTGGGCTCGGTGGGATTGGTCTCGCTGCTCACGATGATGGGAGCAGGGACGCTGACGGACGTTGCTCCGCCGGTGACAGGCATTGCTCCACCCATGGCAACTGCTCCGCCCTTTCCAGTGCTCCCGCCCACCCCATAATAGTATCTGGTGGATTGGATCTGGAACGTCGCGTTGCGCAGCTGATACTGCGTACCCGAGGGGCCATTCGTGACGAGCGGCAACGCAAGCTTGCCCACTTCGGAAGTCTCCTCGCTCTGATCCGCGCCACCACCACTGGCGCATCCCATCAACGACCAACCTGCAAGGACTGCCAAACCCAACCAACCGCTAATGGACTTTTTCATGCTGTATCCCTTTTCCAACGGAGGGCGACATACGCGCCCAGCGTGCCCCCCAACAGCAAGTGCCATGCCAGGAACTGAAAGGGAGTCAAATCCCGCAATACGGTGAATTCTCGGCCATCTTGCACTGTGCCGCACTGGCACATAGTGTGCCACTCCCCAACTTCTGTTTCCGAGAAGCGCGCGGGCTGAGCTGACGCGCCCGAAGGTGTCGGCGGCAGCTCTCATCATCCAACACGGCGCGTCGATGTCGGCTTCGTCGAGCATGCGATGCCGCTTGTGCGCGTCGAGCATGGCATCGTCAAGCTGCGACATCGGTGGACGGAGGGAACCAAGTCTGCGCAACACCTTCGACGTCGACGAACCTGATCAACGGAACGTTCCAGGTACCACTTACGGATTCCTGTGCGGACGCTGTTCGTGCCTCGCCCGATCTATGGCTCGAGGTGTTGGTTGACGGTGCGTCACTCGGGCGCAGCAAATTCGGGGCGGTGCCCTATGCCGTCGAAGCGCGGACCGCGAGTAACGCCGCGGGAGCGTTGGCTGCCGCGATCGAAGAGCTACGCGCCAAGGTCGCATCGGCGTTTGCTGCTGTCCCCGGAGGAAGCCCACAGAATGCGGGTGCCAGCTGTGCGGCCCTGAGAGATGCGGGCGTCAAGGCTTCTGGCAATTACTGGGTCAAGATTCCCGCCTCTGCCAATAAGGACCAGGTGGGTAAGGCCAATCTGGTGTACTGCGACCAAATAACGAATGAGGGTGGTTGGGCGCTCGTTTATGACTCGGTGTTG
>JBLNFG010000838.1:0-4328 GCA_050263495.1 Myxococcales bacterium
CGATTCTTGCCACCACCGATTCGATACGTGCAACGTCGACCGTAGTGCCGCGCCCGTGTTCGAGCCGACTGTCGGCGCCGGCTTCGTCCATGACATCTATCGCTTTGTCCGGCAGCTTTCGATCAGTGATGTGTCGCTCAGCCAATTGAACGGCAGCCTCGAGCGCGTCGGCAGCGTAGGTGACACCATGGTACTCCTCGTACTTCACTGACAGTCCACGAATGATTGAGAGTGCGTCATCGGCGGAGGGCTCCGAAATCTCAATCTTCTGAAACCGCCGCGCGAGTGCACGGTCGCGTTCTACGTGCTGACGAAAGTCCTCGAACGTTGTGGCTCCGATGCAACGCAAACGGCCGCCAGAGAGCGCCGGCTTCAATAGATTCGCCGCGTCCAGGGTCGTCCCGCTCGTGGAACCGGCACCCATCATGGTGTGCATTTCGTCCAGAAACAAAATGCTCTCCGGTTCCCGCTCCAACGCCTTCAATACGCCCTTGATGCGATTCTCAAAGTCACCCCGATACTTCGTTCCAGCAACCAGAGCACCAAGATCGAGGGACCAAATCTTTGCGTTTTTTAGTAGCTCAGGAACATCACCAGCGTGAATACGCTGCGCCAGGCCTTCGATCACGGCGGTCTTCCCAACTCCAGCATCGCCTACCAAGAGCGGATTGTTCTTACGTCGGCGGGCGAGCACCTGAATGACTCTGTAGAGCTCTCGGCTTCGTCCAATCAGGGGTTCCAGTTCGCCGCGTGCTGCTCGCTCAGTGAGATTGATTGCGTACTGAGCCAAGGGATCGCGCTCGGGCGCTGCTGGCATTTCGTCGGATTCGCCAACCTGTTCTGGTTGGGCGGGCATACTCGATTCGCTCTCCGCATCTCCATGCGATAAGTAGCTGATGACGTCCAGTCGCGTAACCTTCTCAGCGTCCAACAGCGCCACAGCCGTTGAGTCGACCTCAGAGAAGATTGCTACGAGCAGATCCTCTGCCAGAAGCTCGCTTTTTCCGCAACTCTCCACGTGCAGGGCAGCTCGTTCGAGTACGCGTCTGAAGCCTCTGGAGGGGCGCGGGGGTGTGGACTCGTCCCCGGAATGTGGGATTTCGTCGCGAAGAACCGTATCGAGCTTGCGGCGAAGGTGTTCGACGTTGGCCCCGACCTTGGCAAGAATCCTAGACGCCTTGCGATCGTGCAAGAGTGCGAATAGCAGATGCTCGACCGTCATGAGATCGTGTTGCCGCCGTCGAGCTTCTTGTGCCGCGAGGCTACAGGCAATTTCGACATCTGGACTCACACGCATCGAGCATCTCCTTCGGTCCGATACGGACGGTTACGCGTCAGGCTAACCATTAGTCTCGCCTTCGTAAGGTTCGGCCGTACAACGTAGCGGATGCCCTTCAGTGCGAGCGAGCTCCTCCACTTGCTCCACCTTGCTCTCCGCGACGTCGCGCGTGTAGATGCCAGCGAGCCCGCTGCCGCGATGATGCACTTCCAGCATGACCCGATGCGCTTCCGTCTCGGATTTGCCGAAGAATCTCATCAGAATCAGCACGACGAATTCCATCGTCGTGTAGTCGTCGTTATGCAACAACACCGCAAAACGCCGCGGTTGCCGCACCTCACGACGAGGGGCAACCGCCACGTCACTGTCATCTGCTGCTTCGCGACTACGTTTCGAACTCACAGCTCAACCACTCCGAAGATGAGAATATTCTGGCACCTTGGCTGCAGGTGTAAAGACTCACGCCTGCGAGTGATTGGCTAACAGCGACGCCGCTCGCGCCACTATCGGAGGAAACGCCTGGTCTCGCTCCCACGCTGGGGGCATGGATCCAAGTACTCGGTCAAGTCGCGGTCTTGGGAGGCTCTTTGGGCTTGCTAGCCTCCGCGTTCTCCTTGGCTCGAATCAGTTCCCATCTTGCATTCTTCTTGGCTCGGCGTCTGCGTTCGCGTCGGCGAGCCGGTGCGTCCTGTGGAGTTCCCATGGCCGCACCCTATTAGCAAAAGGAGTTCATGCTGTCCCGCCCTGTTAGCAACTTGTTGGATCAGATCTGGTCGAAATTAGACGCTCGCGGTTAGAATCTAGTGCGAACAGTCGGCCTGTCAGGGTCATTGCACCCACCATGACGAGCCCGAGCGAAAGAGTTGCTCGAGTGCATTACCTACGGGCTGGGCTGAGGCGGATGTCTGGTTTTCCCTCAGAATCGACTCGTAAGTTCGGCGGGAAGTCGCATGGAGAATGCCCAGGGGTAGCGGAGCATCATCTTCGGTGCTCGCCCGCGCGAGCAGTGCTGCGTGCATAGGATTTGTTTCGTCGAATACGAGGACCTCCTGCGCCCGATGAGGTTCCTTGGTCAAGTCGACAGCCTCCAATCGCATGGTGCTCAAGCTGAACGCGAGTCCTAGCGTACCGTCTCGCCCGTACAGAAGGGGTGCGCCATGTTTGACTCGGACCTGTCGCACCGCGGCCGACTCACGATTCGTGACGGCAGCAAAGGCGCCTTCGTTGAAGACTGGGCAGTTCTGAAGAATTTCTACCAGTGCCGTTCCGCGATGGCTTGCTGCGCGACGCAGCACTTCGACGAGGTGGTCGCCCGCGACGTCGTAGCTGCGTGCCACAAACGTTGCGCCGCACCCAATGGCGAAGGAGACCGGATCAATGGGGTGATCGGGCGCACCAGCCGGTGATGTCTTCGTGACTTTACCAAGCTCGCTCGTTGGACTGTACTGACCTTTGGTGAGCCCGTAGATGCGATTATTGAAGAGCAAGATCTTTATGTCGACGTTCCGGCGCAAGCAGTGCATCAGGTGATTGCCGCCGATGCTGAGCGAATCTCCATCGCCGGTGGTCACCCAAACGCTCATTTGGGGGTTGGCTACGCGAATGCCCGTTGCGATTGGCAGCGCTCGCCCATGTATCGAATGGAGTCCGAACGTATTCATGTAGTAAGGAAATCGGCTGCTACAGCCAATTCCGCTAACCCATACGAAATTCTCTCGGGGGATACCCAGTTCGGGCAAAACTCGCTGTACCGCCGTAAGTACGGCATAATCACCGCACCCGGGACACCACCGAGGTTCCTGGTTGGTGACGAAGTCTTTCTTCGTCAGTGGGAGCTCATGGGTCGATTGCATCGTGCTCTTTTCCGAGTCGGTGGGCAGTTCTTCTAGTTGGCTTCTAGCTGCAGCGTTTTGGTGCTTGTCGCAGGTTCCAGAATGGATTCGGCACGGTTCTCCACTTCCGACGCCTTGAACGGCCTGCCTTGCACCTTGTTCAGAGTGAGAAACTCGCGGGTGAAACGGGAGCGAAACAGCTGAGCCAATTGTCCGAGATTTGCCTCAATGACGAGCACTTTGTCGAAATCGGACAAGAGTTGCTCGACATTTCTGGGGAACGGAAACAGGTGCGTGAGGTGCAGCTGAGAGACCGAGTAGCCTTTGGCGACCAGGTGACGAGTGGCCTCGTGGATTGGGCCATAAGATGAGCCCCAGCCCACGAGGAGCAGGCGTCCCCGCGACGCACCAAAACTCACGGTGGCCTCTGGTATATCGAGCGCTATCTGACCCACCTTCTTCGCCCGAAGCTGGATCATCCGCTCGTGGTTGACTGGATCATATGAGACGTGCCCCGTGAGCGCGTCCTTTTCCAGTCCGCCGATTCGGTGCTCATAGCCGCGCTGACCTGGGACCACCCATGCACGCGCTAAGGTTGAAGCGCTGCGTGCGAACGGAAGGTACTCATCACTGGGCGGCAATTGTTGTTCTACACGTAGATCTGGCAGATCGTTGAGATCGGGAATCTTCCACGGTTCCGCCCCGGTGGCGAGCGTTGCGTCACTCAGAAGGATTACTGGCGTCATGTACTTCGTCGCGAGTCGCACTGCCTCAATTGCCATCTCGAAACATTGTGCCGGGGTGGCTGGCGCGATCACGACCACAGGGGCTTCACCTGGGCGGCCATATACGGCCTGTAACAGGTCGGCTTGTTCCGTCTTGGTTGGCATCCCCGTACTGGGCCCTGCGCGCTGCACATCGATAACGACAAGCGGTAGTTCCAGTGCAACCGCTAGACCAATCGCTTCTGTCTTGAGCGCCAGGCCTGGCCCGCTTGTAGCCGTAACCCCAATGTTTCCGGAATAGGAGGCTCCAATCGCTACGCAGACCGCCGCAATCTCGTCCTCGGCTTGGACCGTCGTGACATTGAGTGCTGAGTGCTTACTTAGCTCATGCAAGAGATCGCTAGCTGGCGTGATGGGGTACGATCCGAGCACCAGGCTGCGCTCCGCTCGATTGGCGGCCGAGAGCAGGCCCCAGGCGAGGGCCGTGTTGCC
>JBLNFG010000839.1:0-3765 GCA_050263495.1 Myxococcales bacterium
CTTGTTATCAGTGCGGAGGGCGCACGGGCGCCCCTCTATCGAGCGGTCGACAACTGCCCCTGAGCTCGCGACGAAGGTAAGGGGACGACGACGTAACGAGCAATGCGCGGCGCAGATTGCCGTTCTCCCCAATCGTTGAGAACGTTGGTGGCCACGACGGACCAAGACAGGAGCCGACTTGCGCGTCACCTTGCGACCGACGGCCCCGGGATGGAGCGCGGGTCGGGCGGCCATCGCGTGAGCCGCGCGACAGCGGCGGACATATCCGGTGTTCATTGCCTAGCTCCCTACATTCCTGGTGAGGGGGCTTTCCCCTGGTGCGATTCCGGTCGTACATGCGCTGGTCCCCCTGGAGAGCCCGCTCATCGACTAAGCGAAAGCGGCAAGCAGTGTCACTCGCACCCACGAAGGAAGGGACGATCGCGTCACCTTACGGTCCGTACAGCACGCCCTTTTTGGAGAGATATCCCATGAGTACTTCCGAAGTCTACAACAGCATTGCCATTGTGCTAGCCGCGAGCTTGATCGTTGTGGGAATCTATCAACGCTTCGGCAAAGGGCTCGCCACGCGCATCTTTGGCCAGATTGTGCCGATCATCGCCATGACGGCACTGCTAGCGCGATTTGGTGCCAGAAACGCGCCAACCTCAATCGAAAACCTGGCGACGTACCCGATCGTGGTCGTGGTGTGCGTTTTCGTGATATTTCGTGTTTACCGCGGAGTCGTCGTCGGGCTGGTGGAGAAGACCACTGGTATGCAGGCGAGCACCGCGCAGCTTGCATCCACCGCCAGGGAGACGGCAGCCACGGCTGCCCAACAGGCCACGATGGTGGCCGAGGCGAGCACGACGCTACAAGAGATCGAAGCGACGAGCGCCGCCTCGGCGGACAGTGCTAAGGCCGTGATGGACGACACCGCAGAGGCATTGCGCGTCTGTCGGCAAGGTCGCGACGCCGTCGCGGAGGCACAGCGGATTATGGAGCTCATTGCGCAAGTCGCGAGCATCGTCGATGCCGTCAGTGAACTCGCCGAGAAGTCGAACCTACTTGCCGTCAACGCTAGTATCGAAGCAGCGAAGGCAGGCGAGCTCGGTCGCGGTTTCGCCGTCGTTGCCGCGGAGGTCCGGAACCTCGCCGAGCAGAGCAAAGTGGCAACGCGACAGATCCACGACGCCATTCGACGCACAGCGCAAGGTCAACAGGCCGTGGCCACTGCAAGCGAGGTCATCAATCAGCTGGCGCGCGTCTTGGACGCCACTACCGACAAGGCAAAAGAGATTGCCGCTGCCACGCGCCAGCAAGCAAGCGGCGTTCAACAAATCTCCGGTGCGATTGTCTCGGTCTCTCAGGGCGCACAAGAAGTCGCCACTGCAGGTCGACAGATCGAGGAAGCCGTCGGCGCCCTCGACAAGCTCAGTCTAGGCGTTCGCAACTGGGTCATCGGGGTGAGCGCCGCCCGCTAATCTTGCGTGCGGATACGCTGAGCTGGGAGTGGTGCGTCGATGAAACTGTCGGAAGACGCACTCGCCTTGCGAGCTTTAACCTCTTGCGAACTCTAGCCCCGCAGGGTTTATCAGGCACTCCTTGCTCGCAGTTTGGGGCGTCGGGGTGGCTTTGGGGGTTTCCTTGCGGACGCGCGCGCGGCCTGGTCTTGGGTCTCGGAAATCCGCGTCTTGAGTAGTGTGCGCACGAGCGTAGTCGAGAGTGGGCGCTTGGCATCGAAGTGCAGCGCAGACGCCATAGACTCTTGGCCTGCAACCGCCGATCACGGGAAGGACAGCATCGCTGTGCCGCTGCGGCACAGTCTTCTCGAGCTGTGTGCAACCTAGATACGCCCCACTCCGCGAGCGAATGGAAAGCGCTCGATTGCGCGCCAATTGCGCATGCATACTGGCTCGGCACGATCGCTGCTTAGGGCCCACCGCAGCATCGAAAACGGAGGCATCGTATGTACTTGCGACCAACAACCCTTGCGTTGGCGAGTGTGGTCCTATTTGGTCTTTCAACCGCAACAACGTCCCATGCCGCTGGTACCCTGGTGCCGGTAGGCTCAACTGCCGCTGCGCCACTCCTGGTGGATCACGGCGTCCGCGTCACGCTAAATAACGGCTTTGCTCGCACGCAGGTGACTCAACTCTTCGAGAACGCGGCCAGCACTGCGTTGGATGCAACCTACGAGTTTCCTGTGCCAAAAGGCGCCGCACTCGCGGACGTGAGCATCCAGGTCGGTGAACGGACGATGCACGGTGAGGTAATCGCTCGCGCGCAGGCCGAGCAAGCCTACGCCGCCGCTCAAGCGTCAGGGCAGCAGGCAGGGCTCGCCACTCAGGACTCGTATCAGACGTTTCAATTCAAGATTGCTAACATCCCTGCCGGCGGGCAGGCGTTGATGAGCTTCGTCTACTACGAACCACTTCTGATCGACGCCGCAGTCGGTCGGTACCTCTACCCTCTAGAAGACGGAAACACCCGTAGCACAGCCGAAACGTCGTTTTGGACACGCAACGAGACGATCACTGGCAAGTTCACCTTTGACCTCGAGCTGAAGAGCGCAGTACCGGTCGAAGAGCTTCGAATGCCGGGCTTCTCGCCAACGGTGACGAAGCTCGCGGATGGACAATACAGCGTGCATCTCGAGGCCGAGCAAGCCACGTTAAACCAGGACCTCGTCTTGTACTATCGGTTACCCGACGATCAGCCTGGGCGCGTGGAGGTTATCCCCTATCGTGCGAATACGGAAGAACCCGGAACGTTCATGCTGCTCGTCACTCCCGGAATCGATCTTGCTCCGATTACCGAAGGACACGACATCGTCTTTGTGTTGGATGCCTCCGGCAGCATGGCTGGTAAGCTCGGTACTCTTACCGAGTCGGTGACGCAAGCACTGGCGCAACTCACCGCCAAGGATCGCTTTCGCATCGTTGCCTTCGACTCGGTCGCCTGGGAACTAACGAATGGCTATGAGGCTGCAACCGCTAATAACGTTGCGGCCGCCAAGTCAGCCGTCACAACACTGGTTGCAGGGGATAGTACCAATCTCTATGCGGGGCTCGATCTGGCACTCGCCGCGCCCGAGTGTGAGCGCGTGACCGAAGTGGTGCTGATCACGGACGGCGTGACCAACACAGGGGTTGTCGATCCCGTCCGCTTCTACGATCTATTGCGTGAAAGGGACGTCCGCACGTTCGGGTTTCTGCTAGGCAACAACGCCAATTGGCCGCTGATGGAGATCATCACCGATGCTAGTGGTGGGTTCTACGCTTCGGTATCGAATCAGGACGACATCTTCGGACAGGTGATGCTGGCGAACAGTAAGATTACCCACCAGGCGATGCACGACAGCAAGCTGCAGATGTCCGGAGTGAACATCCACGATACGACGGATTTCGATTTCGGCAAGGTCTACCGCGGGCAGCAGCTTGTCGTGTTCGGGCGCTATGACTCGGCAGGTCCGTCGCAACTGGAGCTCGCCACGAGGATTACCGGGCAGTCGCACCAGTACGTAGTAAATTTCCAATTCCCAGCCGTTGCCGAAGAGAATCCAGAACTCGAGCGGCTTTGGGCACTCGACATGATCCACGCGATCGATCGACAACGCATGCTGGGCCTCATGGCAACGGATCAAGCGGCAAGTGCCATCGAGAAGCTCGGCGTAGACTATCAACTCGTCACCGATTACACGGCCATGCTCGTGGTCGACGATGCCACGTTCAAGGACTTGGGCATTGAGCGCAACAACCAGCAACGTACGGCGAAAGAAGAGGC
>JBLNFG010000840.1:0-5683 GCA_050263495.1 Myxococcales bacterium
ACGTCTCGCTCCGCCAGACGGCAGCAAGAAGACTGCAAAGCGTTTCGGGCGCGGCATCGGATCTGCGCTTGGTGGAACCTGCGGTCGCGGCCAGAAGGGGCGGAAGGCCCGCAGCACTGGCAACATTGGCAAGCGTCACTTTCAAGGTGGCCAGACGCCGATGCAACGTCGTCTGCCGAAGCGCGGGTTCAACAACCCGTTTGCGACTCCGAGCGCTGAGATCAACGTCTGCGACCTGGAGCGCTTCGCGAGCGGCACGGTCGTCGACGAAGCGGTCATGCTCGCCGCACGGCTGATTCACAAGCAGGGATTGCGCATTAAGATCCTGGGTGAGGGCGAGCTCACCAAGTCTCTGACAGTCCAAGCCCACAAGTTTAGCGCCACGGCCGCGAATAAGATCGCTCAAGCCGGCGGCAAGACGGTCCAATTGGCACCGGCTGAAGGCGCCGAAGCCAGCGCTGACGCTAGCTCGTAATCACCATGTCCCTGTTCAGCGGCTTCTCCAACCTCGGTAAGGTCCCCGAACTAAGGCGCAGAGTAATCTTTACTCTTGCGTTGCTTGCGGTCTACCGGTTTGGCGTATTCGTCACGACGCCAGGTGTTGACAGGACCGTGATGAACCGGGTTGTTTCCGGGCAAAGCGGGCTGCTCGGACTGTTCAATCTCTTTAGCGGCGGCGCCCTCGGGAATCTCTCGATCTTCGCGCTCGGCATCATGCCGTACATCTCGGCGAGCATCATCATGCAGTTGATGGGGCTCGTGAGTCGGCAAGTTGAAGAGATGCGCAAGGAAGGCGACTCAGGGCGACGCAAGTTGGAGCAGTGGACCCGCTACGGAACCCTGCTCCTCGCCCTCTTCCAGTCCTTCGGTGTTGCGGCAATGCTCGAGGGCATGAACAACACCGACATGGGTGGCGGGCGCATCGGCGACGTCGTGGCGAACCCCGGTTGGGGTTTCCGTCTGATGACGATGATGACCCTGACAACCGGAACGCTGCTCATTATGTGGCTCGGTGAGCAGATCACCGACCGCGGGATCGGCAACGGGTCGTCGCTCATCATCTTCATTGGCATCGTTGCCAATGTGCCGCAAGCGGTCGGGCAGTTCTGGTCTGGCTCGGGTGGCGAGGTGCAGCCGCTCAGTGTCGCAATGCTTGGCGCGACGTTGATTATCGCAATTGCCATCGTGTGCTTCTTCGAGCGAGCGCAGCGCAGAATTCCGATTCAGTACGCTCGCCGTCAGATTGACCGCAGGATCTACGGCGGTCAGCAGGCGCACCTACCGTTACGCGTGAACATGGCGAGCATGATCCCTCCGATCTTCGCTTCCAGTTTGCTCATGTTCCCGGCGACGCTCCAGAGCATGAATATCCCAGGCATGGGCGTGTTGAGCTCGCTGCTCAACCGTGGTGACTGGATGTTCCACACCCTCTACGGCGCGCTCATCATCTTCTTCGCCTACTTCTACACAGCAGTGACGTTCCAGCCCGTGGACGTTGCCGACAACCTGAAGAAGCAGCAAGCAAACATCCCTGGGATCCGTCCCGGTCGACAGACTGCTGAGTACATCGACGGCGTGATCTCGCGCATCACCGTGGGTGGCTCGGTTTACCTCGCCGCAATCTGCATCGCGCCCACGCTCATCTTCCAAGCCTTACGTGTGCCGTTCCAGTTCGGCGGCACAAGTCTCATCATCGTGGTCGGTACGGCGCTCGAGACCTTCAATCAACTCGAGGCACACTTGATCAGCCGCAGCTACGACGGGCTCACGGGACCAGCCGCGACTCGTCTGAGCGGAAGGAGGCCAGCGTGACGCTTCGACTCGTGTTGGTTGGACCGCCAGCAAGCGGGAAGGGGACTCAGGCCGATGTACTCGTTGCCAAGTTCGAGATCCCAAAGATCTCGACCGGCGACATGCTCCGCGCAGCCCGTGCCGCGGGAACGGAGCTCGGCAAGCAGGCGGAGAGCTACATGAACTCTGGCCGCCTGGTCCCCGACGAGGTCGTGATTGGCCTCGTGGACGAGCGCATTGCGCGCCCCGATGTTGCGCCAGGGTTCGTTCTAGACGGCTTTCCGCGTACCGTTCCGCAGGCCGAGTCGCTGGCAAAGCTACTCGAGCAGCGCAAGAGCCCGCTCGATCTAGTGGTTCAAATTGACGTCCCCCGTGAACTCCTGATGGAGCGCGCGACGCTCCGCCGGATGGACAAACGGACTGGACAGATCTACCACCTCAAGTATAACCCACCTCCCCCGGACGCCGAGCTAGTCCATCGAGCCGACGACCAGGAGCAGACCGTCACGAAACGCTTGGATGAGTACGACGCCATGACGGCCGCACTCCTCCCGTTCTATCGCGAGGCAGGTCTGTTGAAACGAGTGGACGGCGTTGGCAGTCCTAAAGAGGTGACCGAAAGGCTCCTCGCAGTCATCGCCAGGTAGCAATCGGTACCCAAAAGTTTTCTTTCGTTCTTTTTTGAGGAGTATTCACGACGAGTTCAGGCAATCCGACAGGAATAGTGGAAGAGGTGCTTCCCAACGCTCTTTATGCGATTCGACTCGCAGATGGGCGTCGCATCACAGCAGCACTCGAAGCCACAGCCCGTCATCGATTCAGCAGGCTCATCGTTGGAGAGCGCGTTCAGATTCGTCCCGCCAGTCACGACCGGAATCGCGGGCAGATCATCGCAAAGCTTTAATAGAGGCATCCCATGAAGGTTCGACCCAGCGTTAAGAAGATCTGCGACAAATGTAAGGTTATCCGTAGGCGTGGCACCGTGCGGGTGATTTGCGAGAACCCTAGGCACAAGCAGCGTCAGGGCTAACTCTAAGACCCGGCACGAAGACCAGGAAAGTATAAGCAAATGGCACGTATCGCTGGCATTGACCTTCCCCGACGCAAGGCAGTTGGTTTCGCTCTCCCGTACATCTACGGAATCGGTCGCAAAAATGCGATGGAGATCTGCAGCAAGGCTGGAGTCCCCGCAGACCGTAAGGTGGACGAGTTGACGGAAGCCGAAGTCAAGGCGCTCCGCGACACCATCGAAGGTGGGTACAAGGTCGAGGGCGACCTTAGGCGCGAAATTCAGCAGAACATCAAGCGTTTGATGGATCTCGGTTGTTACCGTGGCCTCCGGCACCGCAAGGGATTGCCGGTCAATGGCCAACGCACGCACACCAACGCGCGCACCCGCAAAGGTCCGCGTAAAGGCATGGCTAGAGCAGCGGCGCCAGCGGGCCCCAAGAAGTAAGGCTCGAGTTCAGCCCAGTTTGCGAAGGAACCTGGCGAGGAAATCTAAGTTATGGCAGCCACCAAGAAGCGGGTTACGAAGAAGGTCGTACGGAAGAACGTCGCGACCGGTATTGCGCACATTCGGTCAACCTTCAACAACACTATCGTGACGATCTCCGACGTGAACGGGGCCACGATTTCCTGGGCCAGTGCGGGCTCACGCGGGTTCAAGGGTTCGCGTAAGAGCACGCCGTTCTCAGCGCAGCTAGCCGCTGAAGAGGCAGCCCGCCGAGCACAGGAGCACGGCATGCGTTCGGTGGCCGTGTTCGTTCAGGGTCCTGGCGCAGGGCGCGAGAGCGCGTTGCGAGCATTTCAGTCGGTTGGTTTCCGCGTCACCTTGATTCGTGACGTGACCCCGATTCCCCACAATGGCTGCAGGCCGCCCAAGCGGCGCCGCGTGTAAGGCACGTCTAGGGAACGTCTAAGGGTACAAGGCTACTATATGGCACGTTACATTGGTCCAGTTTGTAAGCTCTGCCGCCGCGAAGGTGGCAAGCTGTACCTCAAGGGTACCCGCTGCATGTCTGACAAGTGCGCGGTTAGCCGGCGTCCTTATGCGCCTGGCCAGCACGGTCAAGCGCGGGTGAAGTTGAGCGAGTATGCACTGCGTCTCCGCGAAAAGCAGAAGACGCGTCGCATCTACGGATTGCTCGAGCAGCAATTCCGCAGCTACTACGCGGAGGCTTCGGGTCTCAAGGGCCGCACGGGTGAGGAGATGCTCGGTCTGCTCGAGCGTCGGCTCGACAACGTCGTGCTTCGGCTCGGCTTCTGCTCGACTCGCGCTCAGGGGCGTCAGCTCGTTCGCCACAACCATATTCTGGTCAACGGCAAGCGCGTCAACATCCCAAGTTACCGCGTGAAGCCCAACGACAAGATCGAGATCCGGGACGCAAGCAAGAAGATCGGCTACGTCCAAGCCGCGCTTGAGTTCGCTGAGAACCGTCCGAAGCCTAGCTGGCTCGAGGTTTCCAAGGATTCTCTCAGTGGCGTGATCAAGACGATGCCGGTGCGCGACGAGCTGAATGAGCCGGCAATCCGTGAGCAGTACGTCGTTGAGTACTACTCGCGATAATTCGCTTCGAGATTTTGCTCAGAGATTGGGGTTGCCCCCATCCACACCTCCTCGCGGTTGCACCGCTCGGAGGTGTGACTTCCCCCAAAGCCGTGCTCACGCTTCGCGTTGCGCTCGGCAGGGGGAAGTAGCTGAGTCGGCAGTTTGGTAGGTGACTTTTGACGCGGGCAGGCCGCGGAATCGTTGTAAGGAGCTGGTCCTTCGACGAATCGGGACGGCCGCGCGAACCCACAAGGCAATATGGAGCAGCCGATGATTACGCAGATGGTAAGTCGAAACTGGCGCGATTTGATTCGCCCAAAAACAATTCACATCGAGCAAGAGTCGGCTTCCGACTTCTACGGTAAGTTTACCTGTGAGCCGCTCGAGCGCGGCTTTGGGATCACCGTTGGAAATTCGCTGCGTCGGGTTCTACTTGCGTCATTGCAGGGCGCCGCGATCACGGCCGTTCGCATGGAAGGCGCGCTCCACGAGTTTACGACGATTCCTGACGTAGTTGAGGATGTTACGGATATCATCCTCAATCTCAAAGAGGTCGTATTCAAGGCGGAGTCTCCCCGCACCTACACGGTTCGCCTCGAGAAAGAGGGCTCCGGCGTGGTGATGGCTGGCGACATCCAGCTTGTAGACGGGTTGCGGATCTTGAACCCGAATCATTCGGTGGCAACCCTCGACAAGAAGGGGCCGCTGAGCATGGAGCTGACGGTGAATGTTGGTCGTGGCTACGTTCCGGCGGAGCGGAACAAGACACCGACCATGCCGATCGGCACGATTCCAATCGATGCACTCTTTTCCCCGATTCGTAAGGTCAACTACACGGTTCAGAACGCTCGCGTCGGTCAGCAAACAGACTACGACAAGCTCGTTCTCGAAGTGTGGACCAACGGCGCGGTCAAGCCGGCTGATGCAGTGGCGTTTGCCGCAAAGATCCTGAAAGAGCAGCTGTCGATCTGGATCAACTTCGAAGAAGACGAGGAAACGACCTATAGCGTTCCCGGTTCCGACGAAGAGCCGCTGAATGAGAACCTGTTCCGCTCGGTGGACGAGCTTGAGCTATCAGTGCGGTCGGCGAACTGCCTTCAGAACGCCAACATTACCCTGATCGGCGAGCTCGTACAGAAGAGCGAGCAAGACATGCTAAAGACCAAGAACTTTGGCCGTAAGTCGCTCAAGGAAATCAAAGAGATCCTTGCGACCATGGGCCTCTCTCTTGGGATGAAGCTCGATAATTGGCCACAAATGCTCGAGCGCTGGAAGCAGCAGCAAGCCCAAGGATAGGGCCTAATAGCCCGAGAGGAGATTCGATCTCATGCGACACCGCAA
>JBLNFG010000841.1:0-3674 GCA_050263495.1 Myxococcales bacterium
AACCCCAGGCTCTGGCCCGAAGCGAAACGCGTTGCGTGGCGTGAGCGACTGACCGATGCCCACCAATGGATCATCGTTATCGCGAGCTTCGCGGTGGTGTCGCTGGTGGTGGGCCGTCGCAGGTACCAAAGTGCGGTCTTCTACGTGCAATCAACGCTGCTGTTAGGGCTCGCGGTGTTCGCGTACGTGGTGCTCAACCACGATGAGCACCCAGTGTATTGGCTCATGCTCAGCATGATTGGGCTCGCCATGTTGCCCGTCCCCGGAAGGCCGAATCGGGGTGGAATCGTGGGCTTTGCGCTGGGCTTCACCGCGTTCACGGCGATGACCCACGTGGCGTTCTTTGGCGACGATCGCTACCACCTCGTCGTCTCGCCGTTGCTGTGCGTCCTGGCCGCTGCTGCCATGCGCGTCCATCGCTTGCCCGCCATGTCTAGCGACCGACGACTAACGACCGACGACTAACGACCGACGACTAACGACCGATTCTCGGCGTTCTGCGCAGATGCGTATCGCGGGAACCCAGCGTCTCGCGCAGACGTGCGCCGCCACTAACCTATGGCAAGGGGGCAAAACAGGACTCATTCGTAACGACGTTGCAGACCAAGGAATGCTAGTGCCGCTCGCCAGAAGTAGTGCCGGCAGTTACCGTGGCACCACGGCGGCACTAGGCGGGCGCGCAGCGACCGCGGGGTTCTGGGTGAAACCCCGAGAAAACGAGGAGGGCCGCAGCGGCACTAGGGCGAGAACCCAGCGTCTGGTCCCTGTGCGCTCGGGTCCGGGGTTGGATCCGCACTCGGCGCGACGTTCATTTTGATGTCGAGCAGCACCATTTCGCCTTCGGAGACGCGCACGATACGGCGCTCGATGGGTGCGCGTGGGTGCTCGAGATGCACGAAGTGGGTTCCTGCTTGCAGCGGGATGGGCCGCGCCATGGGCGTTGTGCCCAGCGGTTGCCCATCGACCGTTACCGTTGCCCACGGATCGGCTACGATGCGCAAAGTGCCGGCGCGATCGGGTAATAGCTCGAGCCGACCAGTGTTCTTCAGGGCAACGCTGTTCTCGGTGCCGTTCATCCGTTGTTGGGCGTAGCCTCCGCCAGCAAGCAACAGTGCGGCTACCACTAAGCCGATCAATCCGGTCGTCAGCGGATGCGTGCCTGAAACCTTGGCGGTGCTTACCGGCTTGGTTGCGGCCAGCGGTTGAGCTGCGCCGGGTCCGAACACCGAAAGGGTTGCGAGCCTGCATTCGGCTTCCGGCGAGACGACATCGTGTTCGCGCAGGATGCCTTCGAGCGCGCGACAGAGCTCTTCTGCGCTGCCAAACCGATCTTGCGGCATCTTCTCGAGGCAGCGATGCAGCGCGCGTTCGAGAGAGGAGGGGACCCCTTTGGCGAATCGGGAGGCAGGCGGGACGACTTCCTTTCGGATCCGCTGAGAAACACGGCTTTCGTCCGGGCTCGCAAAGGGGTGATGGCCAGTTAGCGCCTGGTACAGAACCAGCCCGAGCGAGAAGAGATCGCTGCGGGCATCCACGGTTTCTCCAAGCACCTGTTCCGGGGAAAAATACGGTGAAATCGTGAGGTGGGTAGACCCGTCCAAGAGCTCGGGTGCCGTAGGGAGCCGATCCTTGACCGCGCCGACGAAGTTCGTGAGAATCGCCCGGCCGTCCTTGCCTAGTGCCAGGTTTTTTGGCTCGACGGCGCGATGCATGACCCCGCGCTCGTGACAATGTGCCAGCGCAGAGGCGAGCATCAAGCCTATCCCCGCCACTGCCAGCGGCGGCAGCTGTTTCGTTTGCGCCAGTACGGCTTCCAGCGATTTGCCATCGAGGTACTCGAGCACCAGCCACATTTGCGATTCGGTGCGTCGAAAATCGTAGAGCCGCTGAATGTTCGGGTGAGAGATCTCCGAGAGAAGGTGCGCTTCTCGGGCCAACGCCGCGGCAAACGGCGAAGAGGGTAGGACGTTGGGCTTGATCGATTTGACCAGCACACGCCGCCCCAAGGTCTCTTGGACAGCGTAATAAACCTCAGTTACTCCCACGGAGGCGAGCCGTGATTCGATTCGAAGGCCATCGAGTTGGGGCCAATCCGTCACAGCTGCGACCATACCACCCGGAAAGGGGCGTGCGCCATCGCCTTTCCCCTGCGGGCGTGCATCGGTCCAATCTGCAGCCCCTCGGCTGGTCCGTGCACGAGCCCCGCGCGTGCGACTCGCCGCCTTGCCGACTCCGGGCTAACCTCAGCCCTGCCCGCCATGTCAGACGGTTCCAATCTGGGCAATTGTCCCAGCGAACAAGCACCTCCCGCCAGTCGTAACCCCGCGCTGGGGCGGGCGGTAGTGCCTGCTTCCTCTGCATCTCGTCGAGGGTTTCGGGTGTTCTTGAGGAGCGCGAAGAATGCCGTCGTCGATTACTTCGCCTCGAATGATCCCGTTTTCGTCAATGCCTTTGCCCCGGCCTTGTTCCTAGCGGCGTTCTTGTACGTGCGAAGCCCGGTCACCAACTGCATCTTCGACGAGCAAGAGGCTCTGTTAGCGAACCCCTACGTCAATGGCGGTGAGCTGAAGTTTCTGGACGCGTTCAAGCGCGACTTCTGGGGCTTGCCGTCGACGCGCAGTATCGGTTCCTATCGGCCGTTGCCCAACCTGATCTGGCGCCTGCTCTGGCCGCTCGGCAACTCGCCCTGGTTGCTGCATTGGGCCAACGTCGTAATTCACGCGGCGAGTGCCGCGCTCCTGGCGTCCTTCGTTTGGTCGGTGACGAAACAGCGCCGGCTCGGCTGGTGGACGGGGCTGATCTACGTCTCTCTCGCGTTGTTGACGGAGGCAGTGAGCGGTGTCGTCGGGTTGGCAGACATGCTCGGTGCGCTGTTCATTATTTTGGCGCTGCACGCCTTGCATAAGCCGTGGTTCATTGCCGCGCCCGCGATTTTTCTCTCGATACTTGCGGGGTTCTTCTCGAAAGAGAGTGAGTTGGTGGCAATCCCACTCGTGGCTGCCGCCGCGCTATTCACCGCCCGCGCGTTACATCCGAGGCGCCCGCTGGCGATCCTGCGTGCTGCGGTAGTTTTGCTTGCGACGGTCGCCGCGCTCGTGGTTTACACGGAGGTGAGGCGTCGCAACTTCCCGGTCGAGCTTCCTTCGGATCTCGCTCACCCGCTCGACTCCCACGCGGCTTGGTACCAACGCGCGATGCATGCGTTCCTGCGCTGGTTCCGCCAACCACGTCTGCCCGCCGATCCCATGAACAACCCACTGGTTCGTGCGGATCTGCCCCACCGTATCGCGGGTGCCCTGCGCGTGTACGCCTCGGGCCTGGGGCAACTCGTGTTGCCGCTTCGACTGAGCGGCGACTATTCGTTTCCGGCCGAACCAATCCCACCGAAACTCGTCTTCCCGGGCAGTGTGCTCGGCGCGTTCGCACTCTTGGCTCCGCCAATAGCCGCTTTCTTTGGTTTGTGCGTCGTGGTGTACCGCGAGTGGCGCATTGGACGCGCTACACGGAGAGAGTTGACAGCGCAGCGCGAGTTTGCGACGCAGCCCGTTCGTGAGTTGACGGCGCAGCCCGTCCGCGAGTTTGCGACGCAGCCCGTTCGTGAGTTTGCGGCGCAGCCCGTTCGTGAGTTGACGGCGCAGCCCGTTCGTGAGTTGACGGCGCAGCCCGTTCGTGAG
>JBLNFG010000842.1:0-5091 GCA_050263495.1 Myxococcales bacterium
AACATGGTGAAAGACTTGGTCGCAATGGGCCCTGGACAGATGTTTTGCACATGTGTAGGTACGCGAAAGATCGCGTGCTATCGAACCAACCACGTGCGCCGCAAAAGTCGCTCATATTCCGCGGCTTATGGGAGTGACTCATTCTCGTATGGAGATTCGGCCCGCGTCTCCGCTTTCGCGCTTGCGCTGACCGGCCTGAGCTGCAGCTGGTCTACTTCGGTAGGAGCAGCCCGACGTTCGTGGCTCGTGCGCGCATTAGCGCGGCGACCGTCCAGCGGACCACGCGAGCTTTCCAGATCGATATTCTCATGAGTCACGACGTGCGCGCGATCCGTCGCAGAAGGCTCTTTCGCGCTAGACGTCGCTGTCCCACGTTCGCCTGAAATAACTGCATCTGCATGGGCGAGTGATCCTCTCGTCCACAAGGCGAAAGGAAAAATTCGCCTCGGGTGCGCGATAGCAGACGCAGCTCACGTCAAGTGCACGCCGTTAATGACAGCGGAAGTAAGTCTCGCGGCAGGTGCCAAAAAAGTCTGATAACATCCCGCCCCCGCACACCATGGCACAGCACGTTGGGACGCCATTGCCCTTTGGAGCCTCAGTGACCCCGAATACCCTTCGAGCTCATTTCGAACAACTTCGCGCGCAGGGAGCAACCTGCTCTTTAGAGGAAGCCATAGGGTTTCTCGTCCCACTTACAGTCGATCTGGCCCAGCGCCACGCGGCAGGTGAGTGCCTTTATCTCAATCCATCCACGCTTGCTCTCGACGAGGGCCAGTTCCGGCTCGATCCTGGTCTCGCTCAGCGTGCCCCAACACTGCCGCGCGACCGAGCCTGTCTCGCGCCCGAGGAACGCGCTGGTGCCCCGGGAAATGCACGCGCTAGCGTGTACGCGGTAGGAGCCATGCTGTATGAGGCGCTTACAGGGGCATCTGTGGGGCCTGGAATGCGCCGCCCTACCGATCTCAACCCGACCGTGCCGCCTGTCGTAGAGATGCTTCTGGCGAAGGCGCTGGTCGCGGATCCTCGACACCGCCCCGACGACCTGTTGGCGCTGGCGCAAGCTCTTCATCACCTAGCGCCCCAGGCGAGTCTGGCTCCCCCGCCAGCGGACGAGTCTCACTTGGACGGCGGCTCGGATTTTACCGTCGATGTTTCAATGTCGATGCTCCCGCCTAAGCAATCTGCCTCACCTGCCAGCCCCTATGACGTCAAGGTTCAGGATCGGCGAGCAGCACAGCCAGCGATTCGGGACGATCGAGTGATTGAGCTAGCTGCGTTGAAGTCGCGGCTGGAGTCGGACCCAAGGCCCCGTTACGTTGTGGTGAAGGATG
Source organism: Myxococcales bacterium (assembly GCA_050263495.1). Lineage (GTDB taxonomy): Bacteria > Myxococcota_A > Polyangia > Polyangiales > Polyangiaceae > FEN-1139. The sequence continues at coordinate 1,335 of JBLNFG010000842.1, forward strand.
GAATGGATCACGGTCCCTTCAGCGCTGTCGAGCTGCTGCAGCAGATCGCCACCCATGGGTTCATCGATTCGGACATCCTGCGCGACTCGCTCAGCAACGATGAGCGTGCCATTAAAGACTGGGACCAGTTTGCGCCATTCGCGGAACAGGCTCGGTTGCATCGAGACATCCGAGCTGAGAAGGCGGCTCTCGAGCGCACCGTGGTGCGAGAGCAGCGCAGCACGCGAGGTAAGGCATTTTTCGGCATTGTGGCTGTTGGCGCCCTGCTCGTGGCCGGCGTAGTCTGGTTTTTTACAGTCCGCGGCTCCAAGCGCGACGACATCGATGTGCAGGGCGAGACGGCGATCAACATCGAAACCGATGGCGACCTGAAAGGCGGCAAGCGCGCTGGCATGAAGGGAGGCGGCGTTGTCGGCAACAAGGGCGGCTTTCCGATGCTTGGTGGTGGCATGAGCTGCGAAGCCGCGCAGAACGCCTACGTGGAGGAAATGAAGATGGGGCAGCGCGGCCAAGCCGATATCACCGCGGGTCAATACGGGGCGATTCTGAATTCCGGTCAATACCTGAATTCCTGCGGAGTCCCGTCTTCGATGGGTGTCTACATCTGCGCGGCAATTCAGAATGGACGCGCCGTTGGCATCTCGGTCTCGACGACTCCGCCCAACGCCGGCATCGCAGGCTGCATTCGCGGTGCCGTCAGCCGCATCAACTTTCCGTCCCATCCAAAGCTCGACGTGACCAAGACCACGTTCGCGCCTTCAAAGTAGGGGCGATCCTTGTAACCATAGCGGTCAGCTGGCCTGGGCTGGAAGGATCTAACCTCTGGCCCAAGCGTCGGCTCCTGGAGAAGGAGTAAGCGTTGGCGCATCAGCAGCGATTCAATCGTCCGCCCCAAAAGGCAAACCATCACTGGAGTCTTTGTTAGAGTCCAAAGCTTTGGTTGGATTTTGCGTCCAAGCTCATCAGTTTCGCGCACCTCTAGAACGAGGCTACCAATTCCACGAGAATTTTCCGCGGCGATTCCATGGAATGCGACCCAATTTGCACTAAAGTTGGATCGCCCGTTGACGTCCCCCGCCCCAGGTTGATATGGGCGCTAATACTACGCCGCGTATAACAGCAAGGTACCGATTGCTATGGCCGAACAGAAGGAAAGCTCAGTCCTCTTCTCCCTGAAGGAGCTGATGGGGCTTGAAGAAGACCGCATCCGAGAGGAAGAGGCTCAGAAGGAAGCTGCAGCAAAGGCTGCTCATGAGGCGAAGCTCGCCGCAGAGCGTGCAGCGCGTGAAGCCGAAGAGGCCCGCATTCGCGCTGAAGAAGAGGAGCGTCAGCGGGAGGAACGGCGTCTCAAGGAAGAGGCTACCCGACTCGAAGCGATTCGACACGCCGAGATTGAGAAGGCGCGCGCCGAAGCTGAACACAATGCACGTCTCGCTTCTGTTGCAGCACAGCAGCAACACGAGGCTGCCATGGCGGCATTGAACCAGGACCGCCATAAGAAGCGCCTGCAGATCATGGTGGGCGTCATTGCAGGCATCCTGCTCATCGGCGGCGTCACCGGCGTCGTGCTTTACCAGCAGAGCAAGGCCGAGAACGAACGTCGCGCTGCGATCGAAGCTCAGTCGCGCAAGGAAGCCGAAGAGAAGCTCGAGCGCCTGCAGCGTGAGTTCGACCTTGCCTCCAAGAAGGAAGCCGAGTTGCAGCGCAACCTGGCAAGCGCCAAGGATGAAGCTGAGAAGATCCGACTTCAGGCCGAGCTCGACGAGACCAAGAAGAAGAAGGAGCGGGCTGGCGTTGGCGTCCGAGGTGGTGGTGCTCCGGCTCAGAAGTCCGGTGGCGCAGCTAAACCTGCGTGCAATCCCAACGATCCTCTCTGCGGATTCTGAGGCATAGCGATCGTGGCTACACCATCGACGTTCGACGCGGCGCGTCGAAAGCTGGCGTTTGCGCTTGATTATCCCACCCTTGCCGAAGCCCGAGTTGGGGCAAGCTGCGTTGCTTCGCAGGTCGGGGTGCTAAAAGTGGGGCTCGAGCTGTTCGTCCGAGAAGGGCCAGCCGCAGCGCGTCTTCCGACTGAGTTGGGGTGTGACGCGTTTCTCGATCTGAAGCTCCACGACATCCCGGAGACGGTCGATCGCGCGGTGGCCAATGCCTGTCAGCTTGGCGTGCGCTACCTCACACTGCACGTGAGCGGCGGCCCTCGCATGATGGAACAGGCAGCACAACGCGTCGTCCGCGAGAATGTGGATCTGACACTCTTAGGAGTCACGGTACTGACCTCCTTGGATACGTCTGATCTACTCGCCCTCGGCGTGGAAGGGTCGCCGGGCGCGCACGCTCGAAGGCTGGCGTTGCTCGCTCAAGCCAGTGGACTGCGGGGGTGCGTTTGCTCTGCCGCGGAGGTCGCCGAGCTGAGACAAGCGGTCGGCGTTGACTTCGTCCTGGTAACGCCAGGCATCCGTCTCTCGTCCGCCGGTGGTGCCGACGATCAGAAGCGCGTTGGTCGTCCTCGCGATGCGATCCAAGCCGGTTCGAGCATCTTGGTCGTAGGTCGCCCGATTCGAGATGCCTCCGATCCAGCGCAGGCCGCAGCACAAATCGTGGCTGAGATTGCCTCGGCGTGACCGCGCAATTCGAACAGTCTCGGTTGGTCGTCGGCCTGCAGCCTGTCCGCGAGGTGATTCGTGTCCATCGAAACGCGGTGCTAAGGGTTGCGATCGACGCGCGCTCTTTGCCGCGTCTCGACGCACTGGAGCGGTTCGCTCGCGACCAAGGTGTGCCAGAGGTCCTACGTGTGCATGGGCAGGACCTCGACCGTTGGTCGCATGGCGTTGAGCATCAGGGCGTCATGGCGGATGCCCCGCCGCTCGAATTTGTCGACTTGACCGACACGATTGTGGATCCGAAGCTGCTAGCGATCGCCCTCGATCAGATCCAAGACCCGCACAACTTCGGTGCGATCATTCGTTCTGCGGTGGCGGTCGCCGGGGCAGCCGTGTTCTTCGGGGAGCATCGTGCAGCTCCGCTCAGTTGCGCCACTTTTCGAGCCTCGGCTGGCGCGATCGAGCACGCCAGACTGTGCCGCGTGCGGTCGTTGCGGCAAGCGTTGCTAGAGGCCAGGGACGTGGGTGCCAACGTGATTGGACTGGATGCTCAGGCCACGAGCGAGCTATCCGAGCTGCCTCTGGTTGGCCCAACTGTGCTGGTGGTGGGAAGCGAGCACGAGGGCCTGTCCAAAGGGGTGCGTCATGCCTGTTCACACTTTGGGCGGCTGCCCTCAAGTGGTCAATTGGACTCCCTGAACGCCAGTGTCGCGGCGGGAATCGCTCTCGCCATTGCCGCAGTACAGCGCCGGGCAAAACAAAAGCTCGAAGAGCCGCCTCGCGGGGCGTCTTGAGCTCAACTTCGGTGAAAGCGACAAAGTAGGAAGTGTGGGGTTGCGGGCTACGGTGTGCAGGTAGTCATCAGCAAACCTGCCAGCCTCGCACCGCGCCGAGTCTCGAGGGCGTGGCTCGCCGCGGGAGACGGGGACGGCGTGGCTCGCTCCATGGGCCGCACAGATCTTCTCGCTCGAGGAGAGGGGTGGCCTGGTACCCCGAATCTTTTGAAGTGATGAGTGCTACCGAGGTGAGGGGTACTAGTGCCGCTCGCCAAAAGTCTGGGCGCCTTTTGGCGCCGCTGCGCGGGGCGGCTACGCCGCCGCGGCCCTCCTCGTTTTCTCGGGGTTTCACCCCGAACCCCGCGTCCGCTGCGCGTC
>JBLNFG010000843.1:0-7811 GCA_050263495.1 Myxococcales bacterium
AGCCTCCCCCAGCTCCACCACCCGAGCCCGAAGAGCAACCCGAGCCGAAGGAATTCACCGTCAAGGTCGTGGATGAGACGGGCAAAGGCGTTGCTGGCATTCCTATGGTCTTCAGCGGCGCGGGAACGAGTGAAACCGTGCCGACGGATGCGTCAGGTGTCGCAAAGTGGAAGGCTGCCGCGGAGAGCGTTGAGGGAACGTTCGAGAGCGCCGAGTCCGTCAATCAGGCGATGAAGTCGGTGTGGCAAAGCCGAGCCGCGACGCCCTTGGACGCGTACCTGGCGGAGGGAAGCGACGTCGTCGCGGTCACGTCGCGGCCCGCAGCCGTGGAAGCACTGGGCGGCGATTTCTTTAGCTCACTCTCCGTCGCCGCAGCACAGCCGAAGACGCTGAGTATTCGCCCCGCGAAGAAACGCGCCGTGCTGATCGAAATGCACGACACCCTGTTCCGCACAGGTTCGGCTGTTGTGAATCCCGAAGGCGAAGCCCCGTCGACGGCCGTGGGCGAACACGAGTCAATTACGACGGTGGGACTCGTCGCGACGATTCTCCGTTACAACGAAGAGCATGAAGGCAAGAAGCTGTTCATCGCGGGGCATGCTGATCGCGCTGGCGATGACGCTGGCAACGTGAAACTGAGTGAGCATCGCGCCAAGGCGGTGTTGGCGCTTGTAGAAGGCAAGAAGGACGACTACATCGCCGCGTGCGGCGCGAAGCACTCGGAAGTCGACGTGACGCAGCTGTTCGATTGGGTGAATCGTCAGTTTGGCTTCACCTGCAAGCCCACCGTGATGGACCGTCCGCCGAGCGACGAGAATTACGTCAAGTTCCGCAAGTCGTTCAATCTCTGGGTCAAGAATGGTCCCGCGGAAGGCGAGAAAGAACCGCGGGGCACCGAGATTGGCCAATACGGACGTCTTCAGCCGGACCTCTGGGGCGCGATGTTCGATCTGTACGAGTACAATCTCCGCGACGAACTCGGCGAGAACAGCGACGGAGTCGCGACGCTACGGCAAGGGCTCACCTGGGTCGACGGCGACAAGAAGACGGTAGGATTCGGCGAGAAACATCCGACGACGGAAAATGCCGTCGACGGCATGAGAAGTCGGGCGGACCGGCGCGTCGAGGTGTTGCTGTTTGATGGTGGGGAAGAGCCGGACTTGGCTGGGAAGAACGGCGAGGATATTTACGATGGAGTGACGTTTGAGAGGCGGCGGGTGGAGGCGATGAAAAGTGCGAGGAAGGTTGACTGTTTCATTCGGTGCTTTGGATATGACGACGAGCCTGTCCCGGAAGGCACCGTCTATGATGTCCGCGTCGGTCGTGTCGTCCACCAGATCGTCGCTGGCAAAGGAGGCGTCGCGCCAATCCGTCTGGGCCCCTCCATCAGTGAATGTGACCTTGTTGAATGGGAGGCTCCAGCGGTAGGAGCCAATGGACCGCTCAGGGTGAAGCGTGCAGGCGTCAAGCTGGTGGAGCTGTCCGATGAGGACACAGAACGACGCCTCCTGAATCTGGGATATACGCAGGAGCAGCTTGACGACCGCGTGGCGGCATTCCAGAGGGACTGGGGGCAGAAGGAAACGGGTACGCCCGGGGATATTCTTCCTCACGTGAAGCGCTGGCACGACGAGGGTCAGCGCCCAGACTACCTCCTGGCATCCGACGCCACTCCGGTCATGGCTTCGCTAGCGTCGGGACGCGGTGGTAGTGCCACGGGGGCGGTTGCGGCAGGACAAATGATCCCGGGTGTCAGAAAGGGAGCGTCTCCGAGTCCCAAGATCCTCGTGAAGCGCTACGTCGACGAAAGTGGGATGATGGCTCCGGCCAAGGTGACGAAAAAATCGGACCGCGACATGTGGTACCTCGAAATTCTTCGTGGTCAGCATACGGCGATAACGCTCGAGGGAGCTAGCGGGGTGGAGATTCGTTCCAATAACCCAGAAAATGCTGTTCCGATGGACGCGAACCTCTGGATCGACACGTCACCCAATGCAGATCCGCGGAACATCTTCTTCTACGGGCGAAGAATGCCGCTTCAGCGGACACACGCTGACGGTTCATTGCTGAGCGTTGCCGAACGCAATGCGATACTTGCCGCAGACCAGACCAGCATGTTTGAGATCCTTCAGGGTGCTCCAAACCAGAAGCCGACTCGCACGCTGCTGCAAGTCCGTGTTGTTCAGTATCCAAAACCGTACTACGCATTCATGAAGCTATTCGGAAAACGCATGGCGTTGGCTGCTGCCGATGTGTATCAGTATCAACTGAATCCAACCGGCGCTGCACTGGACTACCAATGCACCGCGTCGAGAGATCCCAGGAATCGACAGCCCCATGGCACCGACCTCCAGGACAATCTGATCAACAGGGTTATGCACTACGCCCCAGATCACCTCGTAATAGCAGCGCACGGCTCAGTCATGCCACACGCAGCCCACAGGGAGGACTGGAGGTGGAAGGAAACCGAAGTGATGATAGGCCGAGATCGCGGCCTCAATCGCACTCAACAATCCTTGGCGCTGTGGGATCGACTGCACGGAAGAGTCAAGTACATCTGGTTCATGAATTGCAACGTAGGAGCTGACCTCTACATGTTTGCTGAGATTGCAAGACGCACAGGCGCTTGGGTATCCGCAGCAAGCGAGTCAACCGAGAAGCCGAGGAACGTGCCCTACGGTTGTATTGAGTATGTTGAAGGTTCATGGCGGCACTGGAATGGGCAACGTTTCACACAACCACTCGTCGAAGGAGTGGATTGGCCGGAGCCCGACACAGAGGAGTCCTTCTTCCAGTCAGCACGGTACAGACAAGAGAGCTCCCTTGAGCCATCACTATACTTCAACCTCGATCGAATCGGCGGTAGGTACGTCAACGAGCACTAGAGCAGTCGCTGCGAGGCACGATGACTCGCGATAATGTTCCAATATCATCGCCACACCGCACAGGATCGCACCTTGCACTATTGTGCCTGAGCGCGGCGTTCGTCATTTGCTGCTATTCGAACAAGCAGGACGCAGTTGCGAGTGACACACCTGCGTTGTCCCCAAGATCGAGTTTCGCCGCCGCAGATGATCCATTGCCGTACAGTCCCTCACCGGAACCTCCCTGGAATTATGAGGACGGACTCCATCATGGGCACGTGCTCCACCAAGTCTCGAGAGGCAACCTTCAATTGATGATTCCCGTTCACGCGGACACGGAACTGCGTGTCTCAACCTACGCGGGGGCGGGCTTACGTGCTCCTGGAGGGCTTGTCGACTACGGAGACTTGTGGGGTGAATTCGACGCTCTGGTACAATACACTCCGCGATACGACGGCTGTGGCACTCTATCCGGCAGAGGGCATCGAGCGCTGGCGTTCACGCTGGGACCGATGACTCAGAGGCGCCTCGACGAACTCAGCAGCATCACCAGGCTGACCACCAACGGCGCGCATTGGCTTTACTGCCCACTCGCGGAGTCGCCACAGCGGATCTTCATTACCCTCAGCACTTTCGACGGCATCGAGCGGTGGACTCCGGAACTACTAGCGCGATTTGAGGCAATCGATCCGAGAAGGTATTGCCTTGACATCGAAGCGTTGATGGTCGATTCGCGCGAGGCTCCACTGCCATCAGGTATCGAATGTCTTATCATCAGTCATGGAGTCAGCCGCTCCGTTGAAAACGAGAAGAATCGCTTCGCAGTAAATGCCGCGTTAGCGTCGCTCCGCAACTTGCGTTATCTTAGCATACACAACGCGGGCAGTGTCGACTTGGAACTAGTCGCCAACAACGCAGCGCTCGAACTGCTCGACATCGCGGCGTCAACTCAAGTCACAAGTGTCGGCGCCCTAGGGAAGCTCAGACGGCTTCGCTCTCTCAAGTTGCGGGGTCGAGATGACATAAAGAACTTCGAGTTCCTCGCCCAGCTCCGCGAGTTGAGGTTCCTCGACCTGAGGAGAGCGAAGGTCAAGTCGCTCCGCCCCATTGAGGCCATTGCTAGCCTGGTTGACGTATACGCGGACGACAGCACGGTTTCTGTTCTTCCTCGCCGACACATGCCAAACCTGCGGGTTTTTCACGTCATGTCGAGAGATGTTCCCGCCGAGGAAGTGCAGCAATTTTCTATGCTCAATCCTCAGGTCGAGATCTGGCACCGCTGGAGCGATACTCTCCCTCGACTGTTGCAAGGCATTACTCGGATCAAGATCGGCGACATCGAGGTTACTGATGAGAAGGAGATCAGGCGATTCAAGAAGCTTCTGGAAATCGAGGAAAGAGGAGCGGGTTGGGACTGCCGCTGCGAGGGGCGACCCTGGATCGAGCTCTTCAGGGGAGAAGAGCCAGCTGGAACGCTAGCCGTCTATCACGGAGTAGCCATTCGCTGGCGCGAGGAATGGCCAAGCGGTGTCTTTCTGGGATACGAGCAGAGTCAGTTGCTAGTTGACTGGCTTGAGTCGCACTGGATCATCGAACCTAAGGCTGAACGGCAGCAGCACTTCGAGTCATGGCCACCGGAATAGGTTTCAACTGTCCGCAGTCCGCACCACCAGCACCTCTGATCAACTGACGTTCGCAAGCTCGATGAGCTGAGAACGACTGACGCAAAATGGCGGTAGCGGCCGGAGTAGCCCATCGATTCGGAATCAACGAGAAACGAGGCTCGGTGCTTGAGCAAGTCCGGTTGGTGAACTGCTTCACGTCGGCGTGGCAGTGATCCCGTTGAGTGTCGGCGACGGATCGGCCCGTGCCGCATTCCGACGGCCCCGTCTTCTCCACCCGCGCGCCGCACACTGAAGGCGACGACGAATTCACGGTTAATCGAGATTTGGTCTGTAGGTCAAGCTGCAGGCACTAGGGATGTATTCACCTCAGACATAGCAGGCGAACAGAATACGAGCTATAGGACCAATCGCCGTGAGGGCGGAGCCGCGTTCCGACCGTGTCTTAGCGACAGCTGCCTCGACGATTGGTGCCAGCAATTGGGTTGGAGGATTGCTTCGTGAAAGTTCGATTCTGGATCTCATTAACTGTTCTGTTCGGGTCGTTGATAGTGAATCCTGCTTTAGCTGCCGGGCGACTTAGCCCCGACGCCAAGGCGCACTTCGATGCTGGGCTGAACTACGTCGATGAACCGACTGGGCCAAAGTGGGAAGAGGCGTTACAGGAATTCGAAGCGGCGTACGCGATTAGTCCTGCGTGGGAACTGAAGAACAACATTGCCCTCTGCGCGCTGAATCTCGAGCGCGATGGTGAGGCGATTGCGGCCTACCAAGAGTACCTGGCTCACGGCGGTGAGAAGGGGCTCTCGGAAAAGCATCGCAAGCAGATCGAGCGCGATATTGCCACCCTGACCGCCAGCTTGGTGCAGGTGAAGCTTCATGTCGACGCGCCCGAGGGGACGATCGTCGATGAGCGCAAGACCTCCAAGGGTGAATTGCGCGTCAATCGGTACCCCTTCAAGTCGGGTACAGCCGAGCTCGGGATTCACCCTGGCAGCCATAAGATCAGCATCGAAGCCCACGGACGGGTTAGCGAAATCTGGTTCTTCGACGCGCCGCCCGCATCGAGCCATGAACATCGGTTCGTGCTCGCGTCCGATGCAAAGCCTAGCGTCGTGCAAGATCGTTCTGACTCGACCATCGACGTAGCTGCGCCGCCCAAACCAAACACAAACACTCACGTGCCTACGGCCGTGTACATTGGTTTGTCTGCTACTGGTGTTTTTGCCGTCGCGGCTACTACAACTGGCGTGCTCGCGTTGAGTAAGAATAACGATTACGATCACAGTTCGGATCCCGAGCGACGCAAGGAACTCAAAGAAGCGGGTGAACGGCTCGTACTGTTCACGAATCTGGGCATCGGGGCAGCCATCGTGAGCGCCGGCGCCACGGCATTCTTCTATTTCAGTGGTTCGCGCCCAACGCCGACTGAACCTCCACGGGCAACGTCGGGCACAACAACGTTAGCAGCGCTTCGGATCGATCCGATGGTGCGGCACAATGCCGCGGGTGTGTCGATCGGTGGGAATTTCTAGTTGGAAGGATCGAACAGTGTCACGTCAGAATATCGTCAGTAGCAGCGTGATCGTGTCATCCTTGCTTGTTGGGTGTGGATACTTTGCCAATTTTGACGGCCCATTGCCACCTGAGCCCACGGCGAGCAACGCCGGAGCCAGTAATTGGGCGGGAGCCGGCAATGTGGCGGGGCGTATCGGCGGCACCGCAGGCGGCGTGGCAGGATACCTCGGTGGCGTCGCGGGGAATGTGCACGTCTTTGCTGGCAACGCTGGAGTAGGTGACGCAGGTCAAGCTAGCGTCGGTGGCGCGGGTAGAATTGCTGCGACGGGTGGAGCGTCTTCGAATTCCGTGGGCGGCAGCTCGACTGCACCGATTGCAGGCGGAGCTGCAGGGACCACAACGACTTCGGGCGCGGGCGGCGCGCCCGTGACCTGTGCGGAAAGCGAAACACGAAGTTGCAGTCAAGGCGGGTTGCTTGGCACGTGTGCACCAGGAATTCAGCGTTGCATCGCTGGTCAATGGAGCGCGTGCAGCATCGCGCCTGCCGCACGCGACACGTGCACACCGGGCAACGACGACAATTGCAACGGCAAGCCCAACGATACGGCATGTTCAGTGCTGCAAGTGGTCGCGGGCTCAACCCATACGTGCGCACTCTTGTCAGACGGCATGGTGCGTTGCTGGGGTGCGAACTATGCTGGACAACTGGGCAACGGCACCACGACTTTGAGCGGAACACCCGTGTTGGTCCGTGATTTAAACGGCGTGAGCTCGATTGCGGCGGGAGGCGACAACACCTGTGCGGTGTTGATGGACGGGAGTGTCCGTTGTTGGGGCCAACGAGCAGACGGACTACTCGGAGAGAATCAGAGCGGAGTCAGCACGCTGCCCACGGCGTTAACCTGGTCTTTTACATTGCCGGTTTCGTTAGTGACAATCGGAGGCGGATTTGCTTGCGCAATTACCAAAGCCGAAGCCACGGTGCGATGCTGGGGACGCGGGGATTTGGGACAACTTGGTGATGGGCTTATGCATATCGAGCGTGTCCCGAACCCGGTTATGGCGCTTGGCGTCGCGGGGGTGACTTCGTTGTCCGCCGGAAGCAGTCACGCTTGCGCGGCGCTTTCTGACAGCACGGTTAAGTGCTGGGGCACGGGGGAGCATGGGGAGAATGGGAGCGTCGACTATAGCAGCGCTTCGACGCCGATTGAGCTTGCAGACCACGGCTATCGCACGACGGATGTCCGTCGTGTCACTGTCGGAGATGACCACAGCTGTGGCTTGGACATGCTGGGGCGAGCTCTCTGTTGGGGTAGCAATGTGACAGGTCAGCTTGGGGTCGGGGACCGTGCGTTCGGAAGCTACGATGGAAAGTTCACGCAAGCTGCCCGATGGCTTAGCAGCGACCACATCACTAACGCGGGGGGAGTCGCTGCCCTCTCTGCAGGAGCGAACCATACTTGTGCTGTTTTGGTCGACGGCGGCGGGATCTGTTGGGGCTCCAATGTGTTTGGGCAGCTAGGCAACGGCTTCAAGGGTCCCGATGGCGTCTTTCTTCCAGTGGAGGTGACGACTCTGCTTGGAGCAACTGACGTGGCCGGTGGTTCAAGCCATACGTGTGTGATGACCCGCAGCAACGGAGTGCAATGCTGGGGCGACAACACAGCAGGTCAGCTTGGTGACGGTACCGGCGTACAACGGCTGGTTCCAACGCCCGTCAAGGCGCTGCTCCCGTGACTTCTCTAGCTGCGAGTTGGGCGGAAGATATGCCTAACAAGCTCCAGTCAGTGTGGGTTGCCCCATCACG
>JBLNFG010000844.1:0-2834 GCA_050263495.1 Myxococcales bacterium
GCTTCGACGATCGGACGGCGAGTCACGAGACCTCGATGCCGCCCAATTCCCAGCTTCTGCGAACGGACTGCGCCGTCCAACGCAGCGCGATGCACCGACGCAACGCGACGCGACGCGACGCTCGATGCGAGTCCAACGCAGCGCGACGCACGACGCACGACGCGCAGAGGCTGCCCTGAGGCAGAAACACACCGTCAGGCGTCTGCCGACATTCGCTAGCGTCGCGGCGTTGAGTTCGACGTTCGAGTGGATGGGCGGTGTGAAATTGGGTGCCGCGAACTCGGATGACGCGAGCTAGGGTGGGGCGAATCCGGGCGATGAGAACTCGGTGGCGCCGATTCGGTGGTTTGAGAGGCTGCGACGGGCGGTGAGGCGATGAGCGTTCCATGCACGGCTCGTGCAAGGGTGGCTCGGGTGTAGGGTTTGGCAAGCCAGGTGAGTCCGTGGTCCATTGCCAACTCGGCGCGTTGACTTGGAGCGTGACCACTCGCCAAAATGGCCTTTTGGTTCGGATAAAGGGCGCAGATCTTGTTGAAGACCTGCAGCCCATCGTCTTCCTCGTTGAGTAACATGTCCAAGATCACGAGATCATACGGACTAGTGTTGGGCGTCGACTCCATCGCCGTACAGAACAATCGATACGCCTCTCTGCCGCTGCTAAGCGTGTCCACCCGATAGCCCAGGCTAGTGAGCACGCGGCGGCAAGTCCGGAGTTGGACGGGTTCATCGTCCACCACCAGAATGTTGGCACTGCCGCGCGGCGGCTCTGCCTGAACGGCTGTGAGGGCTCGCACAGCCTTCGTGCGCGGAATATACAGGGTAAAGGTGGTGCCTCGCCCGAGAGTGCTCTCGACGTTGATGAAACCGCCGTGCTCTTTGACAACACCGTGAACAATGGCCAAACCCAAGCCACTGCCGCAGTGATCATTCAGGCGCTTGCTGCTGAAAAATGGCTCAAATAGTCGACTGCTCTCTTGTGACGAGATGCCACGACCAGTGTCCGTAACCTTGACTAATGCATAGGAACCGGGCTCGATGATCTCGTATCCGGGAGTTGGTTCGGACAATACTACCGAGCTAGTCTGAACCGTAATGACACCATGCTCTTCGATTGCCTCGAGCGCGTTACGCACGAGGTTGTTTACGGCTCGCTGGAGATGTGGCTCTGAAGCCAGAATGAAGAGCGGCTCTCGCGAGAGTTCGACATTGACGTGCACGCCTCCAGAACTCGCAACTAGCCCGTCCATCGTGAGGCAGCGAGAGACCACTTCGCTCAGGTCCAAGGGCTCCTTTGCCATGCGCCCTTGGCGCCCCAGAGTCAGAAGATCCTTGATTGTCTGACTGGCTCGCAGCGCCGCAGTCCTGATCGTGCTGATGTCGGTGCGAATCTCCGCGGCCCAGGGGCTTTGTTCTGGCAGCACTGGGTCCAGTTGTTCCGCAATCAAATCGGGCAATGCTACTAGCGGACCAAGTACGTTGTTGAGATCGTGCGCCACGCCGCCCGCGAGTACACTTAGAGACTGAATGCGCTTGGCGGTCGCGAGACGTTCTTGCTCCTGGATACGACGTTCGTGAAGCGTCGTTTGCTGCAAGATCTCCTGGTGCAGCTCGATGCTGCGCAGGGCAGCACTGATCTGATCGCGAACGATCTGGTATCCGTTCACCCCCGGCCGCGCTTCGAACACCGCGACGCCTTGGTTTCGGGCGTCGAACGAGAGCGGGAAGAGCAGCAGAGTAATCCGACGCGACTCCGGATACACGCTTAGCGGCATCAACTCTTCCGCCGCAAAGCGCGGTGTCACTGGTTCATATACCACTCCGTCACGCATGGCGACGAAGCATTCGAGCTCGCGCTGTTCTGGATCGGGATAATAGGAAATGTAGGAGTGGTCCATGCCCACTGCCTGCAGAGCGCCCGAGAGTGCCGCCTTCAACGTTGGCAAATCGAGCGCCGCTGCGAAACGTTCGCCATTATCCACCAAGCGATAGTATGCCTGGTCGTGTTCTTGACGCAGCTGCTCCTGCCGACGAGTGTTGGTCAGAGCGATGAGAGAGCGCGCTTGATGCCACAGGTCCTCCAACTCTGGAGTAGCGACGTCGGTAAACGCCCGACGCAAACGACTTATAACGGTCTGCAACATCTGGTAGCGCTCATTGCCGGCACCCACTTCCACCAGAATCCGATCCACCTCTGCCATGAAGGCGCCCGGGCTGCCGTCGAACTCGCGGGCGATAGCGGCTACTAAGCGTGTCACATCAGCGCTGCAGTCGTCTCGCGCATCTTGCGCCTCGAGCGGCACTGCACCGAGCTCCGCGGCGCAAGCGACAATTAGCGCACGTGTACCGCACCTTGGCGCGGCTCCTCCTTGACCGCCAATAGTGACTACATTCTGGTGACAGCCACACGATTCACGAGCCATGAAGCGTGTAGGAAGTGACGTGACGTCGGGAACTGGTTCACCGGCAATCTGTCGCATTGCCAAGTTGATTGCGCCTCTAGCCAGCGCCGCGACAGGCTGGGAGACGGTCGTTAGCGGCGGATCGCCGAGGCGAGCGAACGTTAAATCGTCGAACCCAGTGACGGCAATGTGGTCCGGGACGCGAAATCCGGCAGACCGAAGCGCAGTCACCGCACCGAGGGCCATACCGTCGTTCGCCGCAACGATCACGTCGGGTCTCGCGTTGCGCGCCAGAAGTCGATTTAGTGCTAAGCCGCCGGAGCGTCGGGAAAAGCTCCCCTCGTCAATCAACTCCGGAACGAATGGAAGGCCGTGACGCGCCAGAGCATCCGTGTAGGCCTGAAAACGCACGTTCGCTTCTGCGTTGTGCAGAGG
>JBLNFG010000845.1:0-6261 GCA_050263495.1 Myxococcales bacterium
GTGGCGGCTAACGCGTGATTTTGGCAGCGGCCGCTGGTTGGTAGGGGATCAAAATGATAGCCGAGTTACCGTTTTGATAAGCAGCTTGGCTACGGGTTGGAACTCCCCATCACAGCCAGCGGCGTGCCCACGAGCTCGATGGTGATTGTTCCCCCCAAACGACGGTTGCTACTCCTGTGCTCAATTAGGAACGGGATGATGGCCCACGCAGTGAGCTGGCGTGCCGTATGCAATGCGTCTCAGCAGGAGGCCGCATGAAACGATCCACGGCGATTTCGCTGCCAAATACGACACAGTTCATCATTTTCGCCGCGCTTGCCGTGAGCTCTCTCACGGGGTGCGAACTAGTCAAGGGGATCTTCAAGGCCGGAGTCTGGGTGGGCGTTCTCGCGGTGTTTGCGGTGATCGGCTTGATCGTTTTCGGCATCAGCAAGTTGCGCTCTTGAACGATGTTTCGACCTGCATCAGCACACAGACCAATGATTGGGTCGGTGCGGCGCGGACACGGCGCTTGATGTAGTTCGTCAAGAATAGCAAACTGATCCTGTGGGCGTTCGCCTTACCGCGCCGGATCAGAGTTGCCGAACAACTTCTCCATCGTTGCTTGTAGCTCAGTCAGGCGAAATGGCTTCTGTAGAAATGCCGTCGCTCCCTGGATGGGACTGCCGTTAGCCATCACCGACTCGCCGTAACCGGAATACAGGATGATCGGCGGACAGTGCCCTTGCCGTTGGAGCTGCGAGGCTGCTTCCGCGCCGCCGAGATTGGGCATGGTGAGATCCATCAAGATGGCGTCGATTCTTGGGTCTTCAGCGACGACGGCGAGTGCTTCGCGGCCGTCGGCAGCCTCGAGTGTGGTGCAACCGAGGCGTTTCAGAAGCCGGACCGTCATCGAGCGCACGGCCTGCTCGTCGTCAACGACAAGGATCCGCTTCCCGAATTGACGACGCGCCCCTCCGCTAACGGTGGGGACGACGACGGCAGTCGAGCTCGGTTGCGTCGGAAAGCACACGCGGACCGTCGTTCCTTGTCCCTCCACGGAATCCAAGAATAGGGCTCCACCATGCCCGCGAACGATTCCAAGTACCGCAGCCATGCCGAGTCCTCGCCCCGTGCGCTTGGTGGTAAAAAAAGGATCGAAAAGACGTTCAAGGACGGCCGGAGGAATTCCGCAGCCGGTATCAGCCACCGACAAGCACGCATACTCGCCGGGTCTTGTGCTCTCCCTAACGAGACTTTGCGCGAGTTCTGCCTGCGAAAGACAACGTTGCTCGGTACTGAGCGTGATCCGCCCGGGACTATCACCGATTGCTTCGGAGGCGTTGGTGAGCAGATTCATGACCACTTGTTGGAGCTGTCCCGGACTGCCCAACACTGGTGCAATGTTTGCCGCTATGTTGGTAGTGAGCACGACGTTGCGCGACACCGAGATGCTGAAAATCTGAAGGTTCTCTTGCACCAGCGTCGAGAGGTTGACCGATTCCGCGGCGAATGTGCCACGCCCGGAGTACGCAAGCATTTGACGAGTCAGGTGACTCGCATGTTGAGCTGCTTTGAGCGCCGCCACCACAGGCTCCTGAGCGTCCGAGGACTCGGGCAAGCAGGTCACGGCGAGATCGAGATTTCCCAAGATAACGGCTAGTAGGTTGTTGAAGTCGTGCGCAATCCCACCGGCGAGGACACCGAGACTCTCGAGCTTCTGCGAGTGCAGCAGCTGACTCTGCATTTGTAGACGCTCCTGCTCAGCGCGCTTGCGCCCTGTAATGTCTCGGGCATTGATGATGACCCCCTGCAACGCGGGATTGTCCAACTGGTTCTGGGCGACGGCCTCGAGCCAGACGATGAAGCCATCCTTTCGAATCAGTCGAAAGGTAGCGCGGGCGGTGGCTTCGGGAGAGGCGATGACTTCGCTCCACCAGGACTGCACCAGAGTAGCGTCTTCTGCATGGACCAATGTTCGCAGGTCCTCAGGGAGTTCTTCGGCGGAGTATCCCGTGACGGTCTGTGCTGCCGCGCTGAGATAGCGCGGAAATCCGTCGCGACTCGCGATCGTCAGGATGTCAGGGAGATGCTGCACCAAGAACCGGAGCTGCAGCTCGGTCTTCTCGAGCCGCTGCGCAAGATCCGACTCATGCGCTACTCGCCGCACGACCGAGGCAATTTGCCCGAGGAATCGACTGTCTTTTATCAGGTAGTCTGCTGCGCCGCGTTTCATCATTTCCACGGCAATGGATTCGCTTCCCACGCCAGTCGTGACGACGAATGGGGGCAACTGCTTGACCCCTTCGTTCGCGCGCTCCAAAAACTGCGTACCCAGCATGTCTGGCAAGGCATAGTCGAGCAGCAGGATCTGAATTGACTCAGTAGCGAGTAATTCCAGCCCTCGAGCGCCAGTCGCCGCCGCCCGTAGCTCCCAACCATCCGCCGCCAACGCCTCCCGAACGAGTTCAATCATCCCGGGTTCGTCTTCGACATGAAGGACAAGGCCGCGGGATTGGGTCATGGAGAATCCTCCGTGCCTGGCCCCTTAGGCAAGCGCACCACCATGAGGAATAGGCCTAACCGGCGCAGCGCCTCCGAGAATGCCGCGAATTCGATTGGTTTGGTCACGTATGCATTGCAGCCAAGCGCATAGCACCGTTCGATCTCCCGCGGATCATCGGTCGTGGTCAGCATGATCACTGGCAAGCTGCGTAAAGTCTCGTCTGCCTTGATCCGTCGCAATACCTCGGTGCCGTCCAACCGCGGCATTCGGATGTCGAGCAGCAATAGGCAGTGCTGATCGACTCCCTCGGAGGAGTTCTGGTCCGTCAAGTACTGCCAGACCTCGTCACCATCGCGAAATCGCCGGATCGGGTTGGTGATCCCGACGTCGCGAAGATGTTCGACGATCAGCTCGGCATGGCCGTCGTCGTCTTCGGCAAGTAAGATACGGACGTGTTGGGGACGGCACTCTACCATGGATCCTCTTCGCCGCCGCTGTGGGTGGTCTAGCTTGAAGTCAGAGGTATTCGAAATAAGAATGTTGACCCGACTCCGGGCTCGGAACGGACAGAGATTTCCCCACCGTGGCGCGTGATGATTTGTCTTACCGCGGTCAGCCCAATGCCGTCACCCGGTAGATCCTCGTGCGGCGTAAGTCGGTGAAAAAGCTCCCAGATCCGGTCTAGGTGTTCGGGGGCGATCCCCCGGCTGGTGTCCTCGAACTGGTACAAAACGCTTCCGTCAGCTTGGCGCGTGCCGGAAAACGACACCACACACGGTCGCCTGGGGTCGCGGTACTTGAGCGCGTTATCCAAGAGATTCGAGAGCACCTGATCGAGCTGACTTTGATCGCCGTGGCACGGCGGCAACGGGCCGCTCCGGATCTCGGCCTCTGCTTCTCGCAGCTGGTGGGAGAACAACGTGAGCACCTGTTGCCAAAGCGCCTCCATGTTTACGTCGGCCCACTGAAGTGGCCTACGCCCCAGCCGCGAGAGCTGCAGCAGACCCGTAATCAGCCGATCCATCTTTTTGGCGCTGTTGGAGATGTAACTCAGTGACGCAGTCAACCGTTCCGCAATTGCCGCGACGGATTCTCGGGTGAAGGGTGGCGCGTCGGGGCGTTCCTCGAGTATGCCCGTGAGTTCGCCCAATACCCGCGCAATTCTGGCTGAAAAGCCTTGGATATTCACCAAAGGCGAGCGCAGATCATGCGTCGTTACGTAGAGTAGACTCTCGAGTTCCTGTCCCTTTGCAGTGAGGTCCCGCAGTGCGCGTTGCAGCTGCTGCTCCGCCTGCACCCGCTCCGTAATGTCGCTAGCAACCGCCACGAACAACCCTCGTCGCGGTGACGTAACCGAAACCAGCGCATTGCGTTGATAGCGCGCGTTGTGGGTTTCGAAGCGCAGGGGTGGCCCACCGAGTGCCACCGCCGCGAATTCCTGCAAGTACTCAGGTGCTGCCATGCCTGAGACTTCGGTAGCGCGCCGTCCGACCACCTTGTCACGTGGCAGACCGAAGACGCGTTCCCACTCGGGATTGACGTCGAGAACCAGGTAATCAATCGGCTCGTTCTGTTCGTTGAAAATCACCTGATTCAGCGATACGGTCTCATTCATCGTCGCGACGAGGCTGCGATAGAGAGCCTCGCTTTCTTGCAGGCGCTCCACCATTGCCAGGCGTTCCGTGATGTCGCGCGCAGTTGCGTAGATCTCGGTGCCGTTGGGAAAGGAGCGCCATTCGAGCGAGCGATACTCCCCATTGCTACAGCGGAAGCGATTGACGAAGTTGATCACCTTCTGCTGCGCGGCAAGGCTACCGAGCCGCGCAGCGGTACGTTCAAGATCGTCAGGATGCACGAAATCTAAGAAGAGTCGACCCTGCAATTCGGTAAGGGGAAACCCGAGCGTTCTCTCCCACTCGGGGTTCAGGCGTTTGAATCGCCCATCTGTTGTGGCAATGCAAAGCAGATCTTGTGCGTGGGTAAAGTAGGTATCGAGCTCAAGCTGTTTGACGCGTAGTTGATACTCGATGCGTAGCCGCGCCGTAATGTCCGTGAAGAACGCCGCCATGCGATTGTCTGGCATCGGCACCGCGTGAACCTCGAACGCGCCCCGGATCCCTTGCTCGTCGTAGTCGATCTGATCCGTTGTCCAGGGCTGTTTGGTCTTCGCAACGGCGCGGTAGCGCTCCGGGATCTCGGTTTCAACGAGTGCAGGAAAGGCCTCTTCGATCGTCAAACCAACGAATGGTCGGTGATCCACGCCTAAGATCCGCGATGCCGTTGCGTTAGAGTCCAAGAAGACGAGGCGCTCGTCTGGCGTCAGCTGATAAACGTGGAGACCGAAGGGAGCGTGATCGAGGACCCCTTGTGACTTGTAGAGCTCGTTACTCGACTCGTTCAGCATCGGCACACCCCTCGTGGTTCCCTCTGCGTGCGCTTGAAGGAAGCTAAACATGTCCAGATTGGGATGGCCAAGCCCATCGCCGGCGATGGCGCAATTGTCCGAAATCGCGACGTTGCGCGCCTTGTCCGGCACGCGGTAGTACAGGCCGGAGCCCCGTCGGACTACGAGCGACGTTATTGCGACGCCCTAACCAAAAAAAGAACAACGCCGGAAGTCGTCGTCGGTCGCCTGTCCCCGTAGGAGTTCCAAAGACTAATGCCGGCGACGATGTGCGGCCTTGCGCTAGTACCCCGAATCTTTTGAAGTGATGAGTGCTACCGAGGTGAGGGGTACTAGGAATTCGCGCAGCGAATTCGGGTTTGGGCGCATGCCCAACGGAACAAGACTAGTAGCGCGATGGCCGCGTAGCGGCCGGGTCCGTAGGACCCATCAATTCAATTGAATCGCGCTACTACTTCCAAACCGGAAGACTTGGCGGCCAGCAGCGCAGCGCTTCCGCAAGCCCGTACAGTTCCTTCGCAAGTTCGCTGTCGGTGTCGTGGACGGATCGACTCGCCATCATGCCAAACGTTAGCTTGTCGATATTCTCTTGTGCCGGTCGAACACCCCCAGCTGTCCACTCTTGTACGGCACGCAATTGGCGTTCAATGGATGCGTAGAATGGCTCGTCGTACTGCGTTCGCAGCGCCTGCATGCGCTCGATTGCAGAGAGCAGTCGAAAATGAAACTCCCCGAAAGATGCGATTTCCGATGTAGCCATGGTTCACCAGGGTTGGGGTTGGGGCGTCAGCTTCGACTTGGTTCCGTCACCCACGGTCATCTGAGTCCCGCCGCCTTTCGTTGCGACGGGATGGCTTGGATCGGTCCAATCGTCGACAATCGGACCATTGCCTGTGACTAGCCCCTGCTGTTTGGGGTTGGTCACGGGAACATCGAAGGTCTTGGAGCGGCGGATCGCAGGATCATCGTTGAGGCCCACGGCATCGCCGCTTTGCCCGCCAACGGGATCGAAGAAGTTGCCTGGATGACCGTGCTTTTTAACATATTGCTGCATCTGGTCGGGAGGCGGCATCTCAACGACCTGCGCAGGTTTGGATAGGTCGATGCCGTAACCCTTGGGGTTGGAATTGGCGACCGGTGGACTGCCTGTGCAGCCCATGTCCTGATTGGCTCGAGCTTGGCCAAGCCCCTGCTTCTCGTAGAAATCGCGAATGACCTTTTCCCGAGCGGCGCGTTGGTCCGGTGTATTCCCCGGCTGCGCGGCGATCTTCTTTTCGTGCGCGGTGGGTGGTGGAGGGCCGCCACCAGCACCGCCACCGCCGCCACCGCCGCCACCGCCACCGCCGCCACCGCCGCCACCGCCACCGCCGCC
>JBLNFG010000846.1:0-9714 GCA_050263495.1 Myxococcales bacterium
CGAGTTGGCAGAGAAGGAAGCCCAGCGTAACCGGCAGCTCGTCGCGGCCTCAGCCCTGGCGCCGCACGCACTAGAGCTGTCAGAGACGGAGGAAAAGGCGCGGCGTTCGGAGCTTGAGCTCGCGAAGGCCACGGTCGAACGCATCCGGCGCGAATCTACCGTAGTGGCAGCCCCACTTTCCGATCCTAACAAACCAGGAAAGAAGGGCAGACAACGGATCGAAGTGCGTGCGCCCGTGGACGGCGTTGTGTTGCGCGTGCACCAGGAGAGCGCAGGCCCAGTACAGCCCGGGACACCGCTGCTCGATTTGGGTGATCTGGGGACGCTCGAGTTGATCGTCGATCTACCGACGCAATCGGCCGTAAAGGTAACAGCCGGCGCGCTCGTGCGCGTGGACGGAGTCGGAAACGGCGCGCAGCTTGCAGGCAAGGTGAGGTTGGTGGAACCCGGGGCATTCACCAAAGTCACCGCACTAGGCGTCGAGGAACAACGCGTCAACGTCGTCGTTGTACCCGCAGACGGATCAAACGAGTGGGCGAACCTCGGTGATGGCTTCGCAGCGGATGCCCACATCGAGGTGCACAAGGCGGAAAACGTGCTCAAAGTTCCGCTCGGAGCCGTGTTCCGGGAGGGCAACCACGCAGCGGTGTTCCGGATTGACAACAAGCACGCGCGCCTCACACCGGTCGAGGCCGGTAGTCGCAGTGCCGAAGAGGTGGAGATCAAGAGCGGACTCGACGAAGCAAGCGAAGTCGTGGTGCATCCGTCAGACAAACTCAAAGACGGTGCGCCAGTGAAACCGGAGTAAGAGACGCGATCAGTGGAGAACCTTCCGGCTCCGGGATGCGCGCACGCGCCAAGCCGACACGCAAGGCCTCACCAGATCTGCCACTCCACACCGGCACTCGTCTGAGCCGTCCACGCATCAGGTCGATAGAGCACCTCATTGTCCAATACCAACGCTGCTGGTCGCTTCACCGGGAACAACGCGTTGCCTGCAACGAGCAACAGAATCCCTTTGGCAACTTGGAATTTGGCTTGAATGCCCAGATTCGGCGAGGCAAAGCTGAGACGTTTAGACGGGTGTGGCTCGACGTGCACGGCCTCCGCTTCCACGCGGGACAGAGCAATGCCGGCACACGGTGAGATGCGGAACTGTTGCACCGTGGCAGTCCAACACGCCTGCAACCCACCCATCATCCAGAAGAACGCTCCACCCACCGCAGGTTTTCGCCGACTGTAGCGCGTGACAGTTGGCGACAACGACGCCTGCAGCTGGAACGAAAGGCTCGCTCTTTGGACGCCGAATGCCAAGCCAACCTGCCCCGTCGATTCCGGCAATACACCCCAATTCCAACCGACTAGTCCTTGCACGAATCCATGCGCGAGCGTTACCTGCTCGGCGGTTTCGAATCGCACACGGCGTGGCCGCGAAACCGTTCGAGCGAATGTGCGCCGTGGCTCGGGGTCGACGGGGATCGCCCGTGGGCTCACCTCTGATTCATTTTCTTTTGTTTCTGTTTGTTGCGGCGCGCGCGCTTGTTCGTCCGTTTGCGTTGACTCGCGTTGCGCTGACCTATCTGGCGGCTGCACGTGTGCGGGTTCGTCCATTGACGACGGCTTGCGTTGCGCTGACCTATCTGACGGCTGCGCGCGCGCTTGTTCGTCCGTTTGCGTTGACTCGCGTTCCGCTGACCTATCTGGCGGCAGCGTGAGGTTCGGATCAAGGCTAAGCGCCATGGTCACGATGGCTGCGTCGCTCACGGCGCGACACGACCGCCCCGAAAAACTACGCTCTCCGGTCACGCCTGCTTGCGACGTGCGTAGGTTCAGACGGTAGTCGTGCACGGCGTGACTCTCGATCGTCGCTTCTGCCAGCAAAGGCGACGGGAACCGCGCCGTGGAGACCAGATGCATCACCTCTGCTTCAATCTGGGTTCGACTTGGGCATTCGGCGGGGCCTACCCATCGAAGTACCAGGGGCGACGGTTCAGCCCGCAGCGGCGTGACCCAGATCGTGCTGAGGGCAAATAGTAGTTGAGAGCCTCGTATGGCAATGGAACGTGAACGCACCGGCCGACTGGCGACGTTATCACGGGCGGCGCAGACGTCGAACTCGTTTCGGGCGATTGATTCAAGTCGCGCATGCCGGCGCACAGAAACAAGAATATCGAACAGCTTTCAGGTCGCCGGCAAGCAAAGGGCGCGGGTCGCCGACGTGCCAGGTCGGGCGGAGAAGGCACGTCTCTTCGGCAGAGAGAATGCCCGCTAGCCGTTACGCGGTGTCGTGCCGCAACCACGCTCCGGTAGGAACATTGGGCGGCAGAATCCCCATGTCGAGTTGGGGGGCTCTGGTGACCCGAAGATAGTCGTTCAGGCTCGTCTTCAGCGTGGCGTGATGGGTACCGTCGCGAAACACGAGGTAAGGGTCGCCCAACAAAGCCCGATCGATGAACAGGGGCACCCCGTAGAGATTGCCGAAGGGCGGTTCCGCGCCGAGCTCACAATCAGGGAACGTGGATGCGTACTCGGTCTCGGCGGCGAGTTCCACGTCTTCCCGACAGAGTCCCATCTTGACTTTGGAGAGATCTACTCGCACCGGTGCTGGGACAACTGCCATCGCGAGTTTGCTCCCAAGTTTGAGCATCACGGGCTTCGCGATACGCCAACCCGACTCGTGCTCTAGTTGTGCAATCGATTGGGCCGTAACGGTGGGCTTGTGTTCCATTACCTCGAACGCGACGTCATTTTCGCGCAGGTAGTTCCTGACTCGATCTCCTTGCATGGTGACCTCCACTTGTTCGAAACGTTCGTCGTTCGCTGCAAGGCCGGTCTGTAAGTGGGCGTCTGGGGCGGGCCAGTCCGTATCAGCTAAAGATACCGCAGAGCGGGCCGAGCCCCAATCGGAGCCCTTGAATTTGCCACGAAAAGCAGGTAGCGCTTTAGAATCAGGGGTTTAGGAATCGCGCAATGACCCGCACCCGTTCGAGTAGCTTACTCCTTGTGCTGTGCACCGTTTCTGCCTGCGGTCCGAGCGTGGCCGAAGCCGTTCGCCCGAAGGCGCTCAGTGCGAGTGCAGCACTTGGGGAACCCACTGGGTCGCGCGCCTGCCATGACGTTCGGGAAGGTGTTCGCCCCTTGGTGGTCGACTGGAAGCCGGAGCAACGCGGGGATCTCGAAGTTGCGATGAGCCAAGGCATCGCAGTCATGTCGTACGCGTGCGACAAGATGACGCTCTTACCGGATTGCATCGCGGAAGGTAGCTACGGTTTCAAAGGCGTAGTCTTCAAACAGCAGTTGATACGGCTCCAGGACGAAAACGAGATCCGCGCCAACCTTCCCTTCAGTGGAGGTCTGCTTGCAGCCCAACTCAAGGCGGAGCTCGAGCGCGGCACAACGCTAGATCTTGCCACCGCTTTGATCGGTAATCGCACTGGAAGCCGAATCGCGGTGGGGCGCTCGGATCTGAAGGGGATCTGTCAGGGTGCAACCCACTTCGTCCGAGGCGCAAACGTTGGGGCGTTCGTGATGCAGAGCGGCGAGCGTGCCCACGCGGCCACGGCTGCGGCTCTATTCAGCGCTTCAGTCGATGCCGGGCTCCGAAGCTCACGCTTGTCCAGGGTCGAAGACGGAAGCGTCGCGGCCTGCATGGAGAACAGTTCCGACTCCACGAGTCCGCCGCGCAATTGTGGGGCGCTCATTCGCATCCACTTGCTGCCGATTTCGGCTGATTCTAGTCAGGCGACGACCAGCATCCAGGAGCCGGACGGAAGCGCCAACTTGGGACCAAAAAGTGAAGCTACGTGCCCCGCTGGGCTAGTGCTGCAGGACGGAAAGTGCACGAAGCCTGTCGCCGACGCCGCACACGAGTGCCGGCCTGGAGATGCGGCAGATTGCCAGCTTCAGTGTGAAAAGGGTCAACCCGCCAGCTGCGCGCGGTGGGCCCGCGTGTTGTTGAAGGACAGCGTGCACCCGGCAGATCCGCAAAGAATCAGACAGTTGTTTAGCACGGCCTGTGAAGCCGATCAGGGAGACGCCTGCTCGGATCTGGGGATTCAGTTCATGATCGGGAAGGGCACTATTGCTGATCCACCGCGGGCACTCGAGTTGTTCGAACGGGCTTGTAAGCTTGGTGAAGCCAACGGATGTTTCAACCTGGGCAACCTGTACTACGAAGGCCAGGGGACGGCTCAGGATCACCGCAGGGCCTTTGCCCTGTTCGAGCAAGCGTGTAATGCAGGCAAGCCCGCCGGGTGCATCAACGTTGGCAACATGTATGACGACGGCGACGGGGTCCAGGCAGACTCCGCCAGAGCGTTCGCGTTGTTCAAGAAGGCGTGCGAAGGCGACGCTGCAATTGGCTGCGCCAACCTCGCGTACATGTACGCGGAAGGCAAGTCAGTACCGGCGGATCAAGCCGCGGCACTCGCGTGGTATGAGAAGGCCTGCAAGCTCGGCAATCCTGGTGGCTGCGAGTACGCTGGGACGAGATACGCGAGCGGAGATGGAACCAGCGCGGATCCGATCAAAGCCCAGGAGTTGTTGAAGCGCGCATGCGACCTTGGGCAGCAGAGCTCGTGCAATGCTGCAATGCCGTAAGCGAGGGTGGCGCTCACTCGGTGAGCAAGAACGCCCGCACGTGTTCTTTTTTGGCGCGCAGCTTGACGGCCTTCGGATCGCCTAAGTAGCTCAGCACACTCTTCTCGCCCTCTAGGGCGACTCTGCGAGCAATCGCCTGCAGCTTGGGCGCGCCGGAAAGAACAACACTGCAATCAAATACTAGCTGTGACGGGTGCTCTTCGAGTTTGCGTTGCGTGCATCGATCGAACAGAAGTCGCTGTCCAGGTTGATCCTTCGCGGACGCGACGAGCCTTGCGACCGCGTCGTCGCGCGTCGATTCCACGGCGTCGAGGGTCACCTTGTCGGCGAGAAGCTTCCCAAGTACGTCTGGATTCGGTTCGGCCAAGGCCTTCTCTAGTTCGAGCAGACGTCTGCTCGCGTCCTTACGCGTGCTCTCAGGCAAGTCGCCAGGGCTTACCGCAACGGCGCGGCTGCAACAAATGCCCGCGCGTTTCGGATTGCGTTCTTCAACGGCGCGCAGTGCACGGGTCGTGCAGGCGGCATTGCCGCCGCGCACCACGGCAGCCAGCCCTTGTACGGAAAGGGTCCAACTCTCGATATCGGCCAAGCTCGAGTGAAGTGCGCAGGCCCTCTCCCATTGCGTTTCGATGCACAGCTCTAGATCCTTCTCTTGGCAGCGGGCTCTCGCCGAACGCCAATCGAGATTCTCAGCGCCACCGATTCGTTCAATGCGAAACTCGTCGGTCCAGGCGGCGTTCGCAGTACCAGGTGCAATTAGCGTCGGCCCGAAACTGCCGCGCGTCGCATCAGGTGCGGTGACCGTGTCGGCGGTCGACGAGGGCCCCGTGCTCGGTGATTCCGTTGCTGCATCCGTCCCGTCACTTCGTTGCTGGGAACAACGCGAGCAGGCGGCCAAGGGGAACGCGAGAAGCAGAATCAAGAACCTGAACACGGCTTATCCTAAGCTGGAAAGTGCGGTAACCAAAACGGGCAATCGGGCATCGGCAATCGGGCATCGGCAGAACGCAGAATTCCTCTGGGTGACTTTCTCCTAGAAGACTCCCATTGGGATCGGCTCGACCCCCGCGGCGGGTGACTGCGACGAATGATTGCCAATGCTCAAGTAAGCATTGAATATTCCGCCAACCCGCGCTGTGGCCTACGAACGGGTGGACGCGTTAGTAGATCCATGGCCCCGAGCGATGTGGGCCATGTCCCTTGGCGCGATTGCAGTCCGATCGTCAAGTAACATTCACGTTGGCTCCGCGAGTGGGTTTCGAAACGCGTTGGTCTGGGACGCGCCTGAGCAGGAGCCCGCACGCGAGGAGCGTGCGCAGTAGGCCCAAAGTCCGACTCGCTTGGGTAACACAGTGACTGGCGCACCGTGATCGATTGGCGTACTTCCATACATGAGCAAGATGGGATGCGCGCCGTGTCCGTTCACTATCTAGAGCCCGAGCACCTGATCCAATCGGACGGGGGTCCGCCGTTGCCGGCGGCCTTCGAGCAAGAGTTAACTCCGCTTCCCGACGAGGGGCAGCTACCGAGCGGGTCGCGCGGATGGGGCCCACCACGCGTCGTGGCCCAGTTAGTCGCGCAGCACTCGCGGTACGTCTGGTGCTTGTTGCGGCGGCTCGGCGTGTGGCCGTCTCACCTCGACGACGCGACACAGCAGGTCTTCATCGTCGCGGCACGACGCCTCGAAGACGTGGCTGACGGTAGGGAGCGCGCGTTCCTCTGTGGAACCGCTGTGCGTGTGGCGTCGAACTATCGGCGCGCAGCGAATGCGCACGATCATCGGCATGCGGAGACGGGCCTAGATGAACTGCAGAGCGGCATTCCCAATAGTGAGGCACTGCTCGAGCAAATGCAGGCAAGGCGCATGCTCGACATCGTGTTGGACACCTTGACGGAAGATCTGCGAACCGTGTTCGTGCTTTCGGAGATCGAAGGGCTCACGGCCCCACAGGTTGCGGCCATCGTCGATGTACCGCTCGGAACGGTGTCATCACGGCTGCGGCGGGCACGCGAACAGTTTCGGATCCATGCCGCCAATTTGCGCGAGGCTTTCCTTGCCGGAGAGGCACTCTAATGAACTCCGACTCAACGAGATTCGAATACGACGACTTCGAGCAGTACCTGCTCGATGCTGCCGCAGTCGATGAGGCCCCTGCAGATCTGCCAACTCGGCTCGGAGTTGCATTGGGTCTTGGCGTACCCATCCTGGCCGCGGCGGAGCTCACTTCCCTGGCGCCCACGACGACTGCATTGGAGGGGATTGCCCAGGCGGGCAGTTCTGCAGTATCTGGCGGTGTTTTCGGCAGCTTGAAGGCATCGCTTGGCGTCACTGCTTCAACCCTCTGGGGAACCGCGATCAAGGGAGTGGCGGTAGGCCTGATCACAGGTACGGCCGCGATCGGGACGGGGCGCGCCGTGGCCAAACTCACTTCAGACGATCCGCGTCCCAACCAGGCGGTCGCAACGCTTCCGTCGCGTGTTCACGAAAAGTCACTGGCCACCCGAGTTGCCGCAGCAACCCCCGTGAGTGCGGCAGCGAGTGCGGAACCCATCACCTGGCTCGGCGTCGTCGAGGAACAGAAGGCAGAAGCCACGAAGGCGCGCGTCTTCACCAGCTATAGCGTACCGTTCAGCCGTGTCGCCGATCCGATCGCAGAACCCGAAGAGGAGAAACCGCGCAAGCGCTTGGCGCGCCCGATATTCCCCGAAAAGACGTATGCGGTCGCACGCTACCCAATCTTCTGGGACGACGTGAGCGCGTATTACGACACGCCGCAGAAGCAGCATTCTGCGCCAGCCGTGGCGGCGTTTGCAGAGGAGCGACCGATCGACCCCGCTGAAGTCGTGGAGATGCGAGCCAAGGCGATTCAACGCTGCCGCACGTACCTCGGCCAAAGTAAGCCCGGATTGGCGCTCAACGAGCTGAACGATTTCCGTTCTCGGGTAGGCGATCGGTACTTCGGAGTCGACGAACTACTGCTGCACATCGAAGCATTGGCGACCATGGGACGCGCCATAGAGGCGCAAGCAGACGTGAAGGTCGTCGAGCGCTTAGCGCCTAATAGCGCCGCGCTGCGCCAAGCTCAGCAACTTGCCGCTTCCAGATTCGTTCGGTAACGAGAATACCTGGCTCCTCCCATCCGCGCGCAGCCTTTTGGCGAGCGCGGATTTGGGAGGAGCAAGCACTCGCAACGCGAGTGCGGTGGTGGGCAGGATAGGCAGTCAGACCGAATCGTTCGAGGTCGTAACCTGCGCACGAAACGTCGCAATCGCTTCGGGGCTCACGCCAATTGACAGCAAGTAGGCCTCGGCCCCTCCGAGTCGCTCGATTTCCTTCAGCGTTGCGTCGAGGCTTTCCGGGGCGGTACCGACTCCACCCTCGTTGCTCCGCAAGTACTCGGTCATCACGATGTCGCGAGAAACGCCGAGCAAGCGGAGGAGCAACGCGGCCAATACCCCTGTCCGATCACGACCATAGATGCAATGGAAGTAGACAGGATACGCCGCCGGGTCGCCCAGCACTTCGAAGACAGCTCGCAACGAAGCAGGTTGCTGAAGATCCGCAATGTATGCGGCGGGGCTCAAGCCGTACGGAGTCGGCATCGGCGCGGCGATACGTCGAGCAACGACGTCGACACACGCAGGTGTTGGCGAAACACCAGCCTCGGAGACCGTGCGCAAATCAATCACGCTGCGGATGCCGAGTGCTGCGAATTCGGCGCAGCCAGCCTCTCTTAACGTGTTTAGTTGCGAGCCGCGATACAGGCGATCGCACGTCACTGAGCCGCTCGGAGTCGGCACGCCGCCGAGATCGCGGGAGTTTCGAACTTCGCTGGCGAGTATCCACTCGGAGGTTCCGCAGCGCGCCGTCGCTTGATCCAGTTGCTGTAGAGAGTACGACGTTAGCTCCGATTTCGCGTTCGCCCCTCCGGTGCTCGCGGTAGTGGCGCGCGTATTGGCGGTTCCGCTGGCACCTGCAAGAGCGGTGCTACTTGCGCCGCCAGCCGACGGGGTACTCGTCGCGCCGCCGCTTGAGCCGGTGAACGTGGTGCCTGAATGGCTCTGGTTCGGGGTAGCTCGCGTTGATTCACCGTCACCGAAGAGGTCGACTGTGCTTGCGCACCCAAACAGGAGCACGCCGAAGACGACGCTTGATCGGAAAGTAGAATTGGCCATCTGAATTACGCGAGCCTCGGCAAAGGTGAGCAGCTGCGGGGCGAGTCTGACTATCCAGGGCTTCATGCATCCTTCGGATCGTCCGCGCAAGCACTCGTGGAATGCTGGCGTGGACAATCGGTTGAGACTGACGCATTCCGCTGACGCGGCTCTGAAGTGCCGTCTACTCGTGCCTACGGGAACAACACCTCACGCGGGAGTCGACTGCAAGGCAGTTCCAAGCACGTGTCCAACTCAGACGTGTATCCGAGCACCGCGCTGCTGTTTCTGCCCCAACAGTACAGGCGATCGTTCACGATGCCACAAGCAAAGGAATAACCCACGGTCACTGAACGCGCCCCGCTGCCGAACCCAGGAACCTGCACGGGTGTCAGCCTTTCGTCGGTGGTCCCGTTGCCTAGCTGCCCATAGTCGTTGTTGCCCCAGCAATAGATCGCACCCTCGACGGTGGCACAGGTCGAGTCCAGACCCGTGGAGATTTGCTCGACCCTTCCCGGCAAACCAACTACTTTCACCGGCGAATAGCGCTCCTCGGTGCTGCCATCGCCGAGCATGCCGTACGTGTTCAGCCCCCAACAGTACGCTTCTCCAGCCATTACCGCACAGCTCTGATTTCGTCCCGCCGAGATCGCCGTCACGTTCGCGGTAAGTCCCTCGGTGACCGTTACAATCGGTGGAGCCTTGCCTTCGCCCACGCCGAGCAATTCTTCACGCCAACAGTACGCGGCACCGGCTGAGGAAACCGCGCAGAAGTGGCCGTACAAACCCGACAACGCAATCGGATCGATACTCACCGTAGGGTTGTAGTTCCACGTGCCCCAACACGACACGATGCCGTCCACCTTGGCGCAGGTCGCGCCGAAGACCGCCGCCAACGGTGCGACTCCACTGCCCGGAGTTGCACCATCGGGACCACTCTTCGTGGGTGATGGGAATAGG
>JBLNFG010000847.1:0-3193 GCA_050263495.1 Myxococcales bacterium
ACCTCTGATCTGAATCCCCCGTTTGGCCTCTGCTGAGCAGCGGTGTTCGGGCAGACGGCTTCCTTCGACCTAGAGTGAAGCGTCGGAGGTGCCGACCGTCAATTGGCTGCGATTCGAGTGCGGCCTCGGATGTATCAATTGGCTGCGATTCGAAACGCCGACCGTCAATTGGCGTCCGCTAGAGTGCAGCGTCGGAGGTGCCAACCGCAGCGACGAGTCGATCGAGAAACTCGAGCTGACCCTTCAGGATTTTTTGTCGCGCTTGGGCAATTGTGAACCAGTTCGCGGCATCGACTTCGGGAAAGCTTCGCATGCGGCCCGATTTGGGTGGCCACTCGAGTTCGAAACTGTTGCTGTGAAGTCTTTCGGGGTCGAAATCTTGCTCGATTGCCCAGGCATGCACGAGTTTGCCGCCAGCCTGCTTCAACGAGCCGAGGGGGATAAAATCCCCCTCACACCGAACTCCGATCTCCTCAGCGACTTCTCGCTTCGCCGCAGCGAGGGGCTCTTCATCTTCCAGCTCACCCTTCGGAATCGACCAAGCATGCTCGTCTTTTCGCTGCCAGAAGGGGCCGCCAGGGTGCACCAAGAGAACTTCGAGCTCGCTTGAACGCGAACGATATAGGACTAGTCCAGCGCTCTGCTTGGCCATCAGAGACTGTTCGCGTCAGGGTGTGGTCTTGACTGAGAGGATTCGGTACGGTCCCGGCGGTTGGTTGCCATATTGGATTTGCGAGGTAGCCAAACCATCGTGCTGGAGCCGTTGCCTGGCAAGCGTGTGTGGCCCGGGGGTTGGCGACCCGGGTCTCCGCTCATGAACTGAACAGCGAGGTGCTCAAGTACTTCTCTCCGCGATCTGGCAGGATGAGTACGACGGTACCGCGATCGATCTCACCAGCTACCACGCGAGCCGCGAGCAAAGCGGCCCCGCTGCTCATTCCGACAAAAATCCCTTCCTCGCGGGCCAAACGGCGTGCGAGCTCGAAGGCCTCCTCGCTCTGGATCATAATGTGCCGATCGATCTGCTTTGGATCGTAGATCGCGGGGACGATCGCTTCTTCCAGGTTCTTGAGCCCTTGGATGTAATGGTTGCGTACGGGGTGGGCACTAACAATCTTGACGTTGGCGTGTCGCTCGCGGAGCGCCAAGCCCACGCCCATCAGCGTTCCACTTGTACCTAGCGCTGACACGAAGAAGTCGACCTCGCCGTTGGCCTGCTGCAAGATCTCTTGGGCAGTGCCTTCGTAATGTGCCAGCCGATTGTAGTGGTTCGAGAACTGGTCCGGCATGAAGTAGCGCTGCGGAAACTCAGCGACGAGCTCGCGTGCTCTCAAGATGGCCCCATCCGTGCCGAGGCCGGCGGGTGTCAGCGTGACCTTGGCGCCGAAAGCCTGGATCATGGAGCGTCGTTCGATGCTCACAGCTTCGCTCATCACAATCTCGACGGCATAGCCCTTTACCGCGCCGATCATCGCGAGCCCGATCCCCGTATTGCCGCTCGTAGGTTCAATAATCGTCTTGTCGAGAGTCAGCGCACCTTCTGCCTCGGCTTGCTCGATCATCTTCAGTGCAATCCGATCCTTGATGCTCCCTGTGGGATTGAAACCCTCCAATTTCGCTAACATGCGAACCTTGGGATTGGGGTTCAGGCGACGAATCTCGACCATGGGAGTGCACCCGATCAGATCCAGGATGCAAGGCTGCAAAACCGGTGGAACACTAGAACGTGACATAACCTTGATCGCCTTTAGCGTCCCTCGCTCATACTGAATGGTTGTGCGTCCGCCAAACGGAAACAGCACTACTTGCGCTGGCCTTCGAGCCGTTCACGTGCAACGCGTTGGAACCGGAGGCGGTGCTGGCTGCACTGTTTCGCGCAAGATTGGCGGGAGTTGGCCCTCTTCCAAACGAAATTTGCCAACACTGTGCCTAAACTGACGCCGCTCGACGGGTACTGACCTACATCCGCGCCGTTACGTATGCGTGATCCCAGTACCAGTACGGCAACGAGAGATGATAGTTCTGAGTAACCCGACGACCCTAGCGTCGGCTCATTGAGAGTCGCTCGACAGTCGGGAGCCGGTGCAAGCTTGCAGACTCTAACACTCTCTAACCGCGCAACGCTCCGCGCCAACTACGACGCCCGTCGTGCAGCGCATCGGGCGCTCGTCGAACGACTCGCGGTCTCGGTTCCGTCCCAGAACCTGCACAGGTGGGCGCGCGATCTTGGCTTTTGGGAAGACGGCAAGCCATCGCTAGAAGATCCGCACCAGCTGCGGCTCTTGATGGACTTTGCCGTGCACGATCAGCTCTCCTGCGGGAAGCTTGATTTCGGCAATCTGTGTGGAGACGCTGACAGTAATGCCGATCCAATCCAGAGTGATGTCATCTCGGCAATGCGCCACACGCGCTTCACGATTCTTCATGTTCAAGAAGTGATCGGCGATCTCGGCGCGTGGGTGGACGACCTATTCTACGGTGAGCGGTACCTCGTCTGTGACATTGGGCTCGGTTCTGAGGCAAACATCGGCAGAGGGCTGGCTACTCGAGTGCTCATGTTCCCTGATTTCGTGATGACCACCGGCGCACCAATCGGGGTGCCACCGACGCTCGTGAACCTGCTGAGCGGTACTCCCGACGGCGAGCAATCTGGAGGGATCAAGGCTGCAATGTGCAACTACCCGCCCCAGACATTGAGGATGCTAGCGATCCAGATCACGCGAGCAGCATTCAGTCGCTCCGCGCAACAAGGCGGTCTGGTACGACAGTAGTTACCTCCGTGTCGATAGGTACCGGCACTGCGCTACGACAGTAGTTGCCCCGCGTCGATAGGTACCGGCACTGCGCTACTCTACTGACCACCCCCCTCGCGACGCGGATGATTGCATTTGTGGCGCTTCACGCGCGGATTTGCAATTAACGTCTTTGCGACCACAGGAGGGTGGCGGGGCGATCGCGGTTGAGCAGCGCGTCGAGAGTGGCCACACGTGGCAGTACCAGCGGCCGACAGTCGAACAGTCGACAATTCTGTCGGCGTCGACCACGACCACCAGAGCAACGAGTGGTCCAAAAAAGGGGACAGCAGCCAATCCGGTGGACGAGAATCCGCCACGCTAACGCGCCTCGTCCGTTCTGCACTTGGTCGCTCGTGACACGCAGCCGAGCGCCTCCGCCACAAAGTTACAAGCTCAAC
>JBLNFG010000848.1:0-3757 GCA_050263495.1 Myxococcales bacterium
CTACGCCCGGAGCAAAGGGCTTCGATCTTTTGTCTTTTACGGCTCGATGACGGACATCGTTCACGAGATCCGGCAAGGCCGGCCAGTAATCGTGGGGCTCGGCAAGAAGCTGAATCAGCGCGAGGCGCTCTCGCACTACGAAGTGGTCGTGGGTTACGTGATCATCCTGCTTTAGAAGCGTGGACGCGCACCATTCGCGCGCAGACACCGCAATCGTCTGCGGGCCGGCACTTACCACGGAATTCTCTGGTGTGGATGAACGACTCGCCGAGCGATTCCATAGAAAGGATGGAGCATTGGGAGTGCAAACGCGCTTGAGTCGTGTGATGCCCAGATGATCCTAGTCGCACTAGCGCGTTTCGTGGTAAGTCGGACCTCGCCCTGGGGTGCTGCAGATCGAGAGCCGCGCAACCGGGCCTCGCCACGAGGAGCCTCCCATGAGAATGGTCGCAGCTGCAAACGCGTCGCTCGTCGCATTGACGTTGGCACTCGCCTGCTCGCAGGATCGACAAGCCGCAACAGATTCGTCAAACGCCGCGAGCGGCGGTGCTAGCCCTGAGTCCCAAGCAAACGAACGCGCTCAGGGCTCGACCAGTTCGCAATCGCGTTCCTCGGCAAAAGGCCGCGGAGGTTCGGGAGTTGGTGGCACGAAGATGTCGGCATCGAGTGGTGGCGTGCCGAATTCGCGCGCGACCACCGAGGAAGAGGAAAGCTTGGGCGGTACCTCCAGCGAATCAAGCTCCTCAACCACCCGATCGATCAAGCAGTCCGGTGGAACGACATCCTCGAGCCGCGGTTCATCTTCCACGACGCTGGCAAAGGGGGGTAGTAGCTCATCCTCAACGTCATCGCGCGGCGCAAGCACGTCTTCGGGCGGGGCGGTGCTCGCGTCGAGTTCAACAACAAAAGCACCAGAATGCACCGATGCCCTGAACCCCGATAAGCCCGACGTTCCGTGTTCGCAGTGGGTCGAATGGGGTACCTGCAATGAGTCCTGGATGCCGGAGGGCCACGTTTGTGACAGAAGCTGCGGCCGCTGTAGTGGCGGGGGAAGCACTAACCCGAGCACCGGAGCTGGAGGGTCGAATAACGGGAGCACCAAGCCAGTGACTGGGGTTGGAGGCGCGAGCAACAGCAGTACTGCTACCACGGCGCGTACGGGTCCAACCCTGCCGCCAGTCACCAACGGGCAGCCAGGCTTTACGACTCGATATTGGGATTGCTGCAAGCCGCACTGCGGATGGAAGAACAACGCAAGCCGGCCAATCTCCAGTTGCGACCGCAACAACGGGAGTTTGGGCGGGAATTACGACGCGGCAAGTGCCTGCAACGGAGGCCCCGCGCACATGTGCTGGAACTACGCGCCGAAGGCAAATGGGGACAACATCGCGTATGCCTTTGCCGCGCATAACGGGGTTGGATGTGGAACATGCTTCCAGTTGGAGTTCACTGGAGAGTCCAACAATCCGAAACCAGAAACAGGGCACGATCTCGGCTCACAGAGCTTGAAAGGGCGACAAATGATCGTGCAGGTGATCAATACGGGCGGCATCCAGAGCGGGCAATTCGATCTCTTGGTTCCAGGTGGTGGGGTCGGTGACTTTAATGCCTGTTCCAGCCAGTGGGGGACTTCAGATCTCGGGGAGCAGTACGGTGGGTTCTTCCTAGCCTGTCAGCAGCAAAGCAACTTCGACTATGCCGCAGGCACAGCGTGCGCGAGCAAATGGTGTGATAAGGTCTTTGCCGGCAAAGGCGAACTGCTTTCCGGCTGCAAGTGGTTCGTTGAGTGGTTTGGGATGGCGGACAACCCAAAGATGAAGTTCACCCAGGTGACTTGCCCTCAACAACTGAGCTCCATTTCCGGAATGCAGTAGCCCGAGTGAGACCTGACGCGCTATCTCCGCGTCAGGTCAGTCGGCAATTTGGGGTCTTGCCGTTGGCGCGCCCGCATCGGGTCGCGCGCACACATCGTTTATGGAGCAGACTCAGAGCGGGCAAAGCTCGATGACTGCCGGCTGCGCTTCGAGTGCACTGCAAACTCCGTCCACACACATTGTTCCGGGTACACACATGCTGTTTTCGTCGTCGCATGAGTCGCCTTCGTTGCGAGCCTCGCGGCATGTCCCACTCGAAACATCGCAGTCCAGCTTCCCGCAATCACAGCGCAGCCCTGCATCGCAATTGCCGCGCGGAGCAAGGCGGGGGATGTTCGTGCAACTTTCGCCGAGTTGGCGACCGCCGATGCAGGTACTCGGTGGATCTTCGAACCGCCCTGTGCACACCAGACCCGTCGCGCATTGTCCCGTGGTGCTGACCGCGCAAGGCTCGCCCTCACCCGGCCCCTCCACGCAGACCTGGTCTTCGTTGCAAAGATATCCGTCAGCGCAGGTGGCGTCCGCGCAGCTCTCGTCGGTAACTGGCGCGGCAAGACAGCGATTAGCGCCGTCGGAAGGATCCGTCCGACAACTGACGCCAAAACCTCCGCAGCTTGACGAGTCGTCGCACTCAGCGCCAACCACCCCGACCGACGGCTTCTTGACGCACTTTCGGTTGACGCAAGTGTCCTCGAACCCGCACTCATAGCCGTACACGTCACAGGGCCCTCCGCGCGCCGAGGTTTCGCCGCACACCTTGCAGTTGGCGTAGCCTTCCACACCCGTTCCGTCCTTCGTTACCTCCGTGCAGGTGTTAGACTCGCATTGATTTGGAAACAGGCATGGTTCCTCGAGTTTGCGTGTTCCCTTGGGCATCGCGCAGCTAGGCCGCTTGTGCTCGCGAATATCCTCACACGGAAAATCCTGCCACTCCTCGGCGCAACTCAGCAGTGACTCCACCGTCCAGGTTGCCCCCGGTGAGAAGAACAAATCTGGACAACGATCTAGCGACCAGACGCACGGATCTTCATTGCGGTCCCTTTCCTCGCAGTCCTGCATTCTCCGCTTGCACTGTGCCTTAGTATACAGAACACACGCGCTGTACTTCGTGGTTCCATCAACGTCGAGAGTCGCGGTCAAGTCACGTTCCGCCGCTGAAGAGCTAGCCTTGGCGCCCCCCGCATTGGCACCCACGGCAGGTGCGCCGGCGCTCGAATTCATTGGACTGCGTGGGCTTGACCCGCAAGAACTCGTCATAAGGAGCAGTCCGAGGACGACGGGACTCAGTTCAGCGGACCATTGGTGCCATTCTCGCATGCGGTACTCCTACTCGGATCGACCACACATGTACCGCACGCAACCGCCTGCGTCAGGTGCGCTCGACCAAGCGCTCGACGTTTTGCTCGTATACTCGTAATTGCGACGTGTAAACCAAACCTTTCTCAAAAGCAGACCGAGGCCTCTCAAGAAATCCATTGATGAGCCTACGCAAAACCCGCGATGCGGCGCTCAACTTTCAATTTCCCTGTGAAGTTCATTCCACAGGCGAACGGACGGCGAGGTGGTGGTCCCGACACGCGTTTCAGCCTCCTTACCAAGTTCGCTCTGCAAGCGAAACGGTCGAATGGACCGCTTCGACCCACTTTGAAGTCGCGGTACGGAGCGGCGTTGCCGCGCAGCGGGGGCAATTCCTAGACGGTCGCTGACGTCGCAGCCACGCTCTTCGACGGTTCTTTTGCTTGCAGCAATCTGTCCGCAACCGAGCATCCTACCGCCCGTACGCGTTCACGGGGGGTAGTCTGAACCATCGCGCGTAAGCGATCGAAATTGCTCCATGTTTCACCGCGCCGTATCCATTAGGCTGCGGATGGTGCATGGTCCGG
>JBLNFG010000849.1:0-6348 GCA_050263495.1 Myxococcales bacterium
CGGAGCCGCTCCAGCCTCTTGCCTGGTGATGTACAACCATCGCGCAGCAATTCCAGGAACTCTTCCAAACGGTGTTCTAGCCAGGCTGGGCTGTACAAGTCGCGATTGGCGTGGGCACGCAACGTAAGACCTTCCGGGCTCTCGAGGACAGTCAGGTTCAGCTCGAAGGTCTCGAACCAGCGCTGATTGATTTGGTATTGCACGGCGCAATCGCCGAAGCGGAGCTTGCCCGCCGGGTATTTCTGCACGTGCGTGAACATCGCGCTGACGAGCGGAACGCGTGCAGGGTCTCGTGCAATCCCGAGTTCACTCAGGATCTCACCGAACCCCACACACGACTGCTCGCGGGCGTCGAGCATCGCGGTAGCGGTTTGTTGGCAGAGCTGCAAAAACGTCGAGCCACGTTCGATTCGGCACCTTAACGGCACGAGGTTGACCAAATGCCCAACGCAGTCCTCCATATCCGCGTCCAAGTGACCCGCTACCGGGACACCGATCACGATCTCGGGGTTGCCCGTAATCCGATGCAGCAGC
Organism: Myxococcales bacterium; assembly: GCA_050263495.1. Classification (GTDB taxonomy): domain Bacteria; phylum Myxococcota_A; class Polyangia; order Polyangiales; family Polyangiaceae; genus FEN-1139. The sequence continues at coordinate 535 of JBLNFG010000849.1, forward strand.
GCGATCAGCCCCGAAAGCAACACCGAGTATAGGCTGATACCTTGTGTACGCGAGAAGTCTCTGAGCGCACTCGTTAGCTCGGGGGCAACGGCTCTGAGCAGGTGGTTCGCTCCGTACGACCTCGTCTTTGGTCGCCAACCGTCGTGGGGCAGCTCGAGCGACGGCGGCGGGTTTTCGAATTGGCTGCGCCAAAATTCCCGGGCACGTCTCAGCCGTAACTGGTTTCTCGTTGAGTCCCGGTCGGAGACGAAGTTGCTAAAGCTAGAGCGAGGCGGGCTAGGGAACGCGGCGTGGCCCGTCAGTGCAGAGTAAAGACGCCCCAAATCAGCCACGACCACGTCGAATGACCAGCCATCGCAGACGCCATGGTGGGCACCAATTTGCACGACCCACTCGTCTGTACTCAGCCGAACCAGATCAGCGCGGAAGAGTGGCCCTCGTTCCAAGTCGAAGGGGGTCTCGGCGGAGTGCCTTACCAGTGCCCACAGGCGTTCCTCGCGGTCTTCCTGGGACAGCTCAGAGAAGTCGTGATGCGCGATCGGGACGGAGATTGCAGGCTCGAGCAGGAAGACTTCTCCGCTGTGATCGAAGTGCCCACGAAGCGCCTCGTGGAAATCGGGGAGCAGTTGTAGCGCTCTGGCCATCGCCGCTTCGTCGACGGCACCCGTCAATCTGATCTGGATTGACTCGTTGTAGGCACAATTGGCGTCGGCGCTGGCTTGACTCGAGAGCCACATCTCGAGCTGCGCTGGCGTTGTGACGAGACGAATTGGGGCACGCACCGCGAAAGGATCGAAGCCGTCGGCGAATGACTGTTCAGCACTGGATACGTCAACCATGACTTAGCACCTTTACGTATTTGCCGGGCCGATTCGGATCAGGAACGAACCAGGCGGGCTGCCCGCGCTCATCGCGTCCAAGCCGAGCGTCGAGCATCGGCGCATCGGGAGTCTGACGAACCTGCGGCATGGGAGCCTGTTCCGCGGTTTCGCGCGCGGATGCCGTATTGGCCCTGGCTGCAGTGTGTGTCTCTTCCGCCTCAGGCGCGTTCGCACCTGCAATGGCGTCAACCAGCAGCTGTGTGGTCGAGTACTCTTCCGATAGTTGACGAAATGTGACCTCGAATCCAAGACGGCTACGGATTGCGCGCGCGAACTGAGTTAGTAGGAGTGAATCCAGGCCTAAGGTGACGAATCGCGCCTGGCTATCGAAGGTCGGCAACTTCCGACCCAGCAGCTCCTCGATCAGCGTCACCACGCGGCGGCTGATACCTTGGTGCGTTGTGTTCAGTTGCACTCCCTGTGCAGCTCGGGCACCACTCGCGGGCTCGTCCGCTGGATCGTTGCTAGAAGCACTCGCAACCCGAGCACTTAGGTGCGCCAAGTTGCCAGGCTCAAGCCAATAGCGTCGGCGTTGGAACGCATACGAGGGCAGCGCAATCCTGCGACGGACTTCGTCTCGGTGGAGCGAATCCCAGTTCGGGTTGCAGCCGTTGAGCCACAACGCGCCAATTGCGAGCATCAAGCAAGCTTGGTCCTGTTCCGGATTACCACTGTCCGGCATGGTCGCCACGATGCGATCCGGGTTCATCAGTTGGTGCTGCAACGCAAGCGTCGTCGAGGTCCGGCCGGGCCCCACCTCCAACAGGATCTGCTCTGGATCCGACAAGAGCAGCTGAACCGCGCTGGAGAACTGCACCGTCGAGCGTAGGTGTCGCGCCCAGTATTCAGGTGACGTTGCCTCACTTGACTGAATCCAGCTGCCCGTGACGGTAGAAACGAACGGGATTCGTGGCGCAGAGAGCGGAACGCTCCGAACCAGCTCGAGAAACGGCTCTACGATGGGATCCATCATCGAGGAATGGAAGGCGTGCGACGTGTGCAATAGACGGCTGTTTGCGCCCATTGCAGCCAACTTCTCGCGCACCAATTCGATTTCCGGTTCTGGGCCGGCAACGACGCACAGCTGTGGAGCATTGACCGCTGCGACGTCGACCCCTGCCGGCAACAACTCGCGCACCTCATCGACCGGCAAGCGAATCGAAAGCATGCTGCCGCCCGGGAGCTGCTGCATCATCTTTCCGCGCGCGGCGACGAGACGTAGCGCGTCCTCGAGGGTGAGAACGCCCGCCAACGTGGCCGCGACGAACTCTCCAATACTATGGCCAATGAAAGTACTCGGGTGGATCCCCCACGTACCGAGCAGTGTGGCCATTGCATACGCGATGGAGAAGATGGCCGGCTGCGTGTAGAAGGTGTTTTTTAGCGATTGCTCGGCCTTAACGGTATCGCCGGGGTCGGGGAACAGAAACGTGCGAAGGTCGCAGCCCAAGTGTGGAACCAGCGCCGTGGCACAGCGGTCAAGCGCGGCGCGAAATGGCGGCTCACTCGCGTAGAGATGCAGCCCCATGTTGACGTACTGAGAGCCCTGGCCGGGAAATGCGAATGCGACGGGTGGATTGACGCTCTCCGAGCTGCGCGAGAATGAACGAGGACCTGCAGCTTGAACCAAATAGCGGGCGGCTTCGTTCGCGTCTGCTGCTACCACACAGCGCCGGTACTCGAAGCGCTTGCGCCCAACTTGGGTAGTATAAGCGGCGTCCGCGAGGGCGGTCGCGTCCAGATCACTGACGAAGCTCGATAGTTTGGCGGCGGCCTCATCGAGCGCTTCGGGGCTGCGGGCAGAGAGCACAAATAGTTGCGACTTACGAGTGGGTAGTGAAGAAGGCTGCGCAGTCGCCGGCGCCTCTTGCAGAATGACATGGGCGTTAGTACCGCAGAACCCAAAACTACTGACGGCGGCGCGACGCGTAGTGCCGCGAGGTTGCCAATCCATAAGCTGGTTGTTCACAAAGAACGGGGACGAGCCAAAGTCAATTCGCGGATTCGGGTTCCTGAAGTGGAGCGTTGGTGGGATCTGCTTATGCCGTAACGCCAAGATCACCTTGAGCACGCCCGCAATGCCCGCCGCGGTGGTTGCATGACCAAAATTCCCTTTGATTGACCCAAGCGCACAGTAACCGCGCGCCTCGGTAAACAAGCGGTATGCACGCGACAGTGCCTCCACCTCAATCGGATCGCCAATTGGCGTTGCGGTCCCATGCGCCTCGACGAAACTAATCGTCGCGGGATCGATATCGGCCAGACCCAGGGCCGTCGCTATCACGCGCGCTTGCCCCTCGACGCTCGGCGCCAGATAGCTGACCTTTTGACTCCCCTCATGGTTTACAGCCGCTCCCTTGATGACGGCCAATATTTGATCGCGATCGCGCAGCGCGTCGTCGAGCCGCTTTAAAATCACGGCTCCGGCGCCCTCTCCGAACATGGTTCCAGTCGCTTCCGCGTCGAAAGGACGGCAATGCCCATCGATACTGAAGACGCCGCCCTCCTCGTAGCGTTGCCCGCTCTTCTGCGGCGTACGAATATCTACCCCGCCCGCGAGGGCAACATCGACTTGATGCGACACCAAGGCTTGATAGGCATTCTCGATCACGACCAGGGTCGTTGAACACGCGGTATGCACACTCAAACTGGGGCCGGTCAGATTCAGCTTGTGCGACACGCGTGGCGCAATGTGATCCTTCTCATTGCAGATTTCAGCAGCGATCTCCCCCATCAATTCGAGCTTATCCGGCCGGGTTAGTACGTTGTAAACGTAGTAGAAGTTGTTCCCCATTCCCGCCCAAACGCCCACCAAACCATCGATGTTTTCGCCGACGTAGCCGGCATTCTCGAAGGCCTCCCACGCGATTTCGAGGAATACTCGCAGCTGCGGTGACATGAGCTCTGCTTCGTTCGGGGAAATGCCGAACAGTGCGGCATCGAACCGGTCAGAGTCAGATAACACGCCCCGCTTTGGGACATAATGCGGATCGTTGCGGTCCCGCTCCGGTACGATTGGATCGAGTTCGTCGCGAGAGAAGGTGGTGACACTCTCTCGCCCTTCACTCAGATTGCGCCAGAGCTCGTCCAGGTCCTTGGCTCCGGGAAAACGTCCAGCAGCACCGATGATCGCGACGTCGAACTCAGTGCTGGTTCTTGCGCGGCTCCGACGCTGCTGCGCCCTCCGATAGGCATCGCGGATACCGCGCACGTCGGTCACCCGATCCTTGAGAAAATGGGCAAGCAGGGAAACCGTAGGGTGCTCGAACAGCTTGAGCACAGGCATTTCGACATCGAACTGTTTCTCAATTTCGAGGGCCGCCCGGAACGCGGTAAGCGAGGTGCCTCCAAGTTCGAAAAAGTTGTCATGAACGCCAACCGACGCGACGCCGAGCACCTTGCACCAAATCATCAACAAGGAAGACTCGAGTTCGCTGCGTGGCAGCGTCGTGACATTTGCAGTCGCTGCCGTGGGCTGGCTCGGTCGCGGCAGGGCGGTGCGATCCAGCTTGCGGTTTGGTGTTCGGGGAAACGCCTCGAGTCGCTGAAACCGCGACGGCACCATGTGCAGCGGAAGCTTGGCGCCGCAATGGTGCCGAAGTGCCGTCACCGTCGGCTCGATTGTCCCTGGTTTCATCGTAAAATAGGCACAGAGCTCGGGCGGATTCGGTTCGTCATGGCGCACGATGCAGGCAACCTCTTCGAGCCCTTCAATGCTTCCGAGGCAAGCCTCAATTTCGCCGAGTTCGATCCTGAATCCGCGTAGTTTCACCTGGTGATCGCTGCGACCGAGCACGACCAGCTCGCCGCTCTCTGCCATCCGAGCGCGATCACCGGTGTCGTACATCTTGCCCGTGCCGCGGAAAGGATCTGCGACAAAGCGTGCACTCGTCTGCAGCTCATCGTTCAGGTACCCGATCGCGACGCCCGCCCCGGCAATGAACAAGCGCCCTTCATTCCCCGTCGATACCGGACGTCGATTCTCGTCGAGAATGTACAGTTCGGTATTCGCAATCGGGAACCCCACGGAGATCCCCTGCTCAGGCGCTCGGACCCGCCCGCACGTGGACCACACCGTGGTCTCGGTAGGTCCATACATATTCCAGAGCGCTTTCACCTTCGGCAGTAAGGCTCGCGCGAGTGAAAGCGAGAGCGGTTCGCCACCACACAGCGCAGTCAGTCCGGGGTCGCCCTTCCACTCAGTGGCGAGCAACATCTGCCAAGTCACAGGGGTTGCCTGTAGTAGCGTGATCGGATTTTCCCGTAATAGATCGATCAACGGCCGAGGATCACGCGCTTGCTCGTCTGTCGCAATCACCACGGAGCCACCTGCGGCGAGTGGACCCAAGAGCTCAAGCACGGCAATATCGAAGGAGAGCGTGGTGATGGCGCACACGGTGTCGCTAGCGCCGATACCAGGACGAATCAGCATGCTGCGCAGGAAGTTGACCACCGCCCCGCGCGGAACGGCCACGCCCTTTGGGTGCCCGGTAGAACCCGACGTGTAGATTACGTAAGCAGGCGCGGAGCTGGGGATTCGAGTAACGGGAACGGCAGGCAAATCCTTGCCACACTCAGCGGCCTGGGTGAGCTCCAGAAGTCGAACCTCCTCACCGAAGAGGGCCGAGCCCCGAGCTACCGCATCGACCAGAATCGTGTTCAGTCCAGAGTGTTGCACCATGTAGCGCAAGCGGTCGATAGGAAAGGCGGGATCTAGCGGCACGTAGGCTGCGCCGCAGCGCAAGATCGCTAGCATTGCGACCACCATCTCGAGCGAGCGTGGCGCGCAGATCCCAATGAGCTGATTGGTTTCCACGCCGCTGGCTACGAGGCGACGCGCCAATGCTTCAACGGACTCGGCCAGCTCAGCATAGTGCAGCCGCTTGCCGCTGCAGTGCAGAGCGAGCTTGTTGTTGTCAGGGGTGCAGTGGCG
>JBLNFG010000850.1:0-15429 GCA_050263495.1 Myxococcales bacterium
GCCCCGTCACTGGGCGGAGGTGAAGATGAAAGGGGAATCGTCGGGGTCACGACACATGAGAACGTCATGGTGTTCGTCTTGGACCTGACCTGTTTCGAAGCCATTGCAGCGGGGCTCGGGCCCATTAACGAACACACCCCCGCACCGGCGCTGATGCGATGACTGCCGAGGACACCATGGAAGATCGGCTTGATTCGCCGGACCCGGAACAGCGACGGCTCGCTGTTGCGACGCTTTCGCAAACGCGTGGGCCAAGCACCGTTCAGCAAGTGATTCGTGCCTTGGGTGACGAGGATTGGCGCGTGCGAAAAGAGGCCACCACAGTGGCCATCGAAATCGGTCCCCTGCCAGAGTTGCTGGACGCCCTCGTCGATGTGTTCTCTTCGAGTGACAACGTCGGACTACGGAATGCCGCAACGGAGGCCTTGGCGGGGTTTGGGCAGGCCGCAGTGGTCCGTATCGCCAACGAGGTTCCGCTCCTTGACGCGGATGGTCGGAAACTCGCAGCCGAAGCACTTGGCCGAGCTGGGCACCCTGGCGCGGTAACCGTCTTGGGCAATCTGCTGCAGGACTGCGACGTCAACGTCAGGGTCGCGGCGATTGAGGCTTTGGGTCTGGTCGGAGGCGCTCGAACTGACGAAGTGGGGGTGCTGCTCTGCGCATTCTTGCGGAGTGAGCACACTTTGGAGCGACTCGCATCACTCGACGCTGTAAACTCGCTTGGCATTATCTTGGATTGGGAGCATCTCCAAGCCGTGGTGACGGATCCCATCCTGGAGCGCGCGGCATTAGTCGCCGCGGCGCGGTCCGGGGCGCCGGAAGCGTCAAGTTTGCTGGTCGAGGCATTGATTTGCCAGGCCGCTTACGCACAAGAATGGCCGGTCCTCGCGCTGGCCGAGTACATTGTGCGCTGTTCTGAGGAGAGAATTGGGGCACCCTCAGCGCTTCGGGAGTTGCCGCAGTCCGTTCGTGGGTTTCTCCTTGGGCTTACTGAGGCGGATGATGCCGACACGCGGACCGCGGCATTGGTCGTGTTGGCTGCTATCGGTGATGAAGAAACCTCCCGTTGGGTACTCGACGCTGCCGAACGAGACGAGATGAGTGGCGTGGCGGAACAAGTGCTGGGTGCGACCGTCACGCTGCACCCCGCCGTGCTCAAAGAACGGCTCAAGGGCGCGGCGGCTGGCCAGCGCGCAATCGTCTTTAGGATGCTTGCTCGCAACGTCGCGTTGCTGCCGCGCCAACTCGTGCTCGACGAGGTGGCCCACGCGATTGAGGCGGACGCAGATCCCGCCTTGTCAGACGCGCTGGAGGTGCTGGAGTCGCTCAGCGACGAGCGTTGTTTCCAGCTATTGGTCGATCGATTTTCGTCCTTGCCTACGACAGTACGCCAGACCTCGATGGTGGTCTTGGGCGAGATGGCGCAGCGCCACCCCGCGTTGGCTCACTCACTACTGTCAGGAGGGCCATACTGTGGCGAGCAATGGGTGGTGGTTACGGTACTGCTCGCCGCGCTGTCGCGCATTGGCGAAACCACCAGTCCCGAGAGCATGGAACTGCTCTTCAGTTGTCTTTTGGCAGACGAAGCGGCCGTACGTAGCGCCGCGCTTGCTGCCCTCGCCGAGATAGGCGATATCAGTGCCGCCGATGCCATCGATTTTCTGCTGGCTGACGAGGAGCCAGAAGTGCGTCTGGCAGCTGTACGGGCGCTCGGGCGCTTGCGTAGGAATGGAGAGTCGACACCGGTCGTGGGCAGATTGATCGACATCGCTCAAAAGACCGAAGACCGAGAATTGCTGGTGGCTGCTGTGCAGGCGATTGGCGAAACGAGTGACCCTCGCGCCCTATCCGTGCTGCGACCGCTGTTGGGCAAGTCCTCGGAGCCCAGTGTGGCGGTAGCAGCAGTTGAAGCCGTTGGGCGCGTGAGCGATACACGTCGCCTCGAGGCGCTGATCGACGGCCTTTCGCATCCCGACGTCGATGTCTTAAAGGCCGCGATGCGACTGCTCGTACACGAGCGCGACATCCGAGTGGAGGCTCACCTTGGAGCCTTCCTTGATCACGAGGCTTGGGGGGTGCGGCGGTTGGCTGCCGATCTGCTCGGTCAACGTGGGGGAGAGGTTGCAGCAGGACTGCTTCGAGCCAAGCGCGCCACGGAACGTGAACCATTAGTGAGGGAAGCGTTGGAGCGTGCATTGGGGGCTGTCGAAGGGACGCAGCCGTCCCGACGGAGCACCCCCGCGCCGGGCCAAGGGAGTTGGCGGCCGAGATGATCCGATCCAACCAAGCCGGCAAGCTGTTGCGTCTGCGTCCCGAGGAGTTTCGGCTGCTGCGTGATCTAATTAACGCGCACGCGGGGCTGCATTTTGGAGACGATGCGCTGCTGATCTTCGATCGACGATTGGGGGACAGAATCTCGGAGCTGCGACTTGGGGGATTCGACGAATACTACAAATTCCTCAGATTCAATGCACGCGGTCCAACCGAGCTCGAAGAAGTAATTGAACGGCTGATTACGACCGAGACCTACTTCTTTCGGCAGGAGTACCAACTGCGCGCGTTCAGCCGCGAGCTACTGCCCAGGCTCGTGGAAGCCAATCAATCTTCCCGGCGCCTCGCGATCTGGAGCGCAGGGTGCGCCACTGGCGAGGAAGTGTACACCCTTGCGATGCTGGTGCACGAGAGCGGGCTGTTCGAAGGTTGGGAGGTTCGCATCTTCGGGAGCGACATCTCGCGCCACAACGTGGCCTTTGCGCGGCGCGGAATCTATCGCCCTGCCTCGTTTCGCACGACGAGCCCGGAGGCTCGGCGCACCTACTTCGAGGATGTCGCCGAAGGCGCACGCGTACGCGACAGTATCCGCCGGCTCTGCCATTTTGGACAATTGAACCTGCTCGATTCCGGGCGTGCCTCGATTGTCGGCCGTGTCGACGTGATCTTCTGTCGCAACGTGCTCATCTATTTTGACCTGCGCTCCCGCAAAACAGTGATTGAGAGTCTATACGAACGCCTATTCCCCGGTGGATATCTGCTTTTGGGTCACTCGGAGTCACTGCTCAATATCACCACTGCTTTTGAACTTGTGCACCTCTCCGAGGACCTCGTATACCGCCGGCCTGTATCACCCATCAGTTTGGGAGGGAACCCGTGACTATCGAAAGTCGCTTTCGTGTGTTGGTCGTAGACGATTCGGCTTTTAACCGGCGCAGTATTTCCGACATTCTTTCCTCCGATCCCGAGATCGAGGTGGTGGGAAAAGCAGCGGACGGCGACGAGGCGTTACGCCTGGTGACCATGCTCAAACCGGACGCAATCACGCTCGATCTAGAGATGCCCAGAATGGATGGGTTCACGTTCTTGCGGATATTGATGAGCGTAAATGCGACGCCGGTCATCATCATTTCGTCGTATAGCCAGAAGGAAAACGTATTCAAGGCACTGGAACTAGGGGCGCTCGATTTCGTGGCAAAGCCTGACCGTTTTGCCGACTCCGAGATGCATCGGATCCGCGGCGAACTATTGCAGAAGATCCGCGTGGCGAAGAACATGCGGCCAGGCGTGCTCGCGTTGCGACGGGCGGCCGAGATGAAGGAACCGCGACCGGCCTCGCCAGCACCAGCCTCGTATATTGAGCCGCGTTACGTGATTTCGATCGCGTCTTCAACAGGCGGACCCAGTGCGTTGATGGAGGCGTTTTCGAAGATCCCCGAGCGTCCTCGCGCGTCGATCATCATCGCCCAGCATATGCCGGAGAAGTTCACGCGGACGTTTGCTGAGCGGCTGGATCGACGCAGTCCAATGCCGGTTTCCGAGGCGCAGGAGGGGGACATCGTGACGGCGGGGACCGCCTTCGTGTGCCCTGGTCGCCGCTGCGTGGAACTTGAACGCAATCGCAGCGGCGAGCTGCAGTTAAAGATTGTCGCGCCCGATCCCTCGGATCGTTACGCGCCGAGCGCAGATCGGCTATTCTTCAGCTGTGCCCGTGTCGCTGCGGCCAAATCCGTTGGCGTCATTCTGACGGGTATGGGCGACGATGGCGTCCAAGGCGCGCGTGCGATTGTGCAAGTGGGTGGGACGGTGGTGGCCGAAAGCGCGGCAACCGCTGTGGTATACGGCATGCCGGGCGCCGCCGTGCGCGCAGGCGTGGTCTCACGCTCGATGCCCATTCACGAGATCGCCGACTGGCTAGCTGCCGTGTGCCTCTAGCGTGGCGGGCCCAAATCGGAGCGCTTGTAGGCCCAATGTTCGGGAGGGGATGAGTGCAAGTGCAAGGTGCCGGCGATGGCTCGCAATGCGCGCCATCTGGGTGCCTACCGGGGCCGGAAGCGGTCAAATGAGGCGCAAATTTTGACGCGCGAGCGCGCAACCGCTACCAATCCCAACGTGAGATTCGTCAGTCCTGCGTGCTTCGTCGCAGTCGTGCTCGCCTTGCTACAGCACGCGCCGCGTGCGTGGGCGGAATCGAATGGCTCGATCCCGAGCGGGGTCGCGGCTCTCGTCGGCACCGGGGGCGCAAGTACGGACTCTTCAACCAAGGCGAGGGCCACGGGCACTCGAGCCCCTTCTCCTGCTACGACGCCGCGGGCCGCAAACTCGTCGTCTCCAGCCCCAAATCGAGCGAGCGGAGCCGGCGGAGAAGCGCAGCGGGAGACGAAGCCTGTGCGCGCTCCAAGCGTTGCACTGGACTCGGGCGGACCTAGCCGGTCCGCAACCTCGCCGAAGGCGAGCGGAACCGCGCCGAGCAAGAACAACAAACCATCAAGGAGCAAGACAGGCACTCGCTCAGGTAGTGCAAGCGCTTCGAGCGAGTCGCGCCGATTGGGCAGGGACAGCGGAGCCAAAGCGGACACGACCGCTACGGATCCGGAACTGTCCGCGCTCGTCAATGCGGAAAAGGTGCTCTTTCCGTGGGCATTGCGCGGTCTAAAGACCGGCTACGAGATGGACGATCCCCTTGTATACTCCGGCTTTGCTCCCGCTGTGGGGGCATCGACATCCACTGCTTGGATGAAGGATCTCGTTCTGCCGCCTATCTTTCCGAACATCGACGGAAGGATTGTCACCTATCTCGAGTTTTATCGTTCGACGGCGGAAGGTAAGTCGATTCTGCGCGCATGGGCTAAAAAACGCGGCCGTTATGCGTCCGCCATCGCCGCCGCACTCACCAAAGCGGGAGCGCCCACCGAGCTCGTTTGGCAGAGCATGATCGAAAGCGGTCACAACCCGAGTATCCGTTCTCCGGCAGGTGCCGCCGGCCTTTGGCAATTCATGCCCGACACCGCACGGCTGTACGGGCTAGTGGTGGATCGCTGGATCGACGAGCGTCTGGATCCCGAGAGCTCCACGTTGGCAGCGGGACGCATGATGGCGGACCTGTTCCAGCGTTTTGGCAACTGGGAACTGGCACTGGCCGCTTACAACATGGGTGAAGCCGGTCTACTGCGCTCAATCCGCAAATACAACACGAACGACTTTGGGACCCTCAGTCGGTATGAAGCCGGAATTCCGAGGGAAACGGCATTGTACGTCCCTCGGGTGATCGCGTTGACCGTGGCGATGGCTAACCCTGCCGCGTTTGGAATTGCGGAGATCACACCCGACGAAGCCCTTCAGTTCGACAGCGTGGTGCTGGCACCCGGTCAGCAACTCTCGACCGTCGCGCGCTTGACCGGTGTCGATGAGGACGAACTCAATCGTCTCAATCCGCATCTTTTGGCGCAGCGGGTGCCACCGAGCGTCAGCTCGGAAAAAGCGCGTGCTCGGATCTTCCTTCCCCGCGGTAAGGCGGAATTGGCCCGTGCTCGGATCAGTCGCCTAGTGGGGCTCGAGCCCGATCTGATGGCGTACAGTCTCAAGAGTGGCGAATCGCTCGACGCTATTGCCAATGCACGCGGCGTCGGCATCGATACCTTACGTTCCATCAATCGGATTGCGCCCGATGAGCGGCTCGAACCAGGAACGATCATCCTCGTGCCGAAGCAAGGCAGCGAACCGGTGGATTTGAAGACTGCTGACGAGGACCGTGTAGCCGTGGTGCCACCAAACATGGTGGTCCCGAACGGGCAGCGTCGGGTGTTCTATCGAACCAAGACGGGGGACAGTCTCTCGTCCATTGCCGACGCGTTCAGCATAAGCCGCGCCGATTTGCTTTCGTATAACAGCCTCGATCCATCCGCGCGGATCCAGCCTCGAATGCTGCTGCAACTCTACGTTCAGCACGACGCGCGGCTGGACGGGCTCAGCTTGCTCGAAGAGAAAGACGTCAGTGTACTGGTGGCAGGTAGTCCCGAATTCGGGGAGTACTTCGAAGGCCTACGCGGCAACGAGCGGATTGTCGTCCGGGTAAGGCCAAAGGACACGCTCACCTCGATCGGCAAGAGATATGGCGTCAGCGTTGGGTCGATGGAGCGCATCAACCAACGCTCACGCAACGACATCCTCGTGCCGGGCGAGAGCATCGTGGTTTACACGCGTCGGACCGGCAGTAGCGATCGCCTAAGCTCCGCTCGTTAGGAGCTCACGGGCGCGTTCATACGCCAATTGGGTCGAGCCTTGTCCACCATTCAGGGCGATCGCTGGCCGTCAAAAGTGCGTTGGTCTAGCCAGTCGCCAGCAGCGCTTTCCGCGCTCGAGGTTAGGCGTGGCGCAAGTACGTGCCTAACGGGCGGAGCGTCAAATCGTGCTAGCCAGCACATCCAAGGAGAGTAAGATGCGCCGCTGTCTACCCGATGCCTCGGGCGGCTCACGGTGATTCGAGGGAGCGGTTCAGGTTTGGGTGGACTGAGGAGCGACCATGATTTTCGACAGCATCGTGCTTGCAGCAGGCAAAGGCACTCGCATGAAGAGCGCCATCAGCAAAGTCCTCCATGACTTTGCGGGGCGTAAGATCGTGTTCTTTCCCGTGCGTGCCGCGATTGAGCGCGGTGCCGCGCGTGTGATTGTGGTGTGCAGCGAGGAGAATCGAGCGGCCCTCGAAGAGTACTTGGGTGCCGCATTCGGACGTGAGCGCATCGTCTGTGTGGTGCAGACTCAGCAGCGCGGCACGGGCGACGCAGCACGCGTGGGGATCGATGCTTGTCAGGCAGAGCACGTTTGCATTCTGTGCGGGGACACCCCGTTGATCGAATCGCGTGATCTGGCCTGTCTCACTGAATCCAGGAGCGATCTGGATCTGTCAGTATTGAGCTGTCGCTTGGAGAACCCAACCGGGTATGGGCGCATCCTGCGCGATGCTTCCGGCGCGGTGAAGGCAATTCGAGAGCACCGAGACGCGACCGACGCGGAACGCGCGGTCAACGAGGTCAATGCTGGGATCTACTTCGGAAAGGTCAAGGCGCTGCGAGCCGCGTTGACTGAGATCGCCCCGAATAATGACCAGAATGAGTATTACCTGACGGACGTGGTCTCGATCCTCGCTCGCACTGGGCGAGTCGAGGCGCAGATCGGCTCTGCAGATGCTCTACTCGGCATCAATGATCGGGAACAACTCGAGGTGCTGGAGCAAAAGATGCTGGCTCGCATTCGTACTCGGTTGCGCGTCAGCGGCGTTACGGTGCGCGGCGACGCATGCATTGACGACGGGGTCGAGGTGGAGCCCGATTGTGTCATCGAATCCGGCGTTCAATTACGAGGCGCGTGCCGCATCGGTGCTGGCACGCACATCGACGTTGGCTCGGTCCTGACGAATGCCACCGTTGGCGCCGGCACCAAGGTTCTGCCGTACACGATCATGACCGACAGCTCGGTGGGTAATAAGGCGCAGATTGGGCCGTTCTCCCATCTCAGACCGGCAAGCATTATCGAGGATGATGCCCACGTCGGCAACTTCGTCGAGACGAAGAAGACTCGTTTGCGGCGCGGGGCAAAGGCAAACCACTTGTCTTACCTAGGTGATGGTGACGTGGGCGAAAAAGCAAACATTGGCGCGGGTACCATCTTCTGCAACTACGATGGATATCGCAAGCAACCGACGATCATTGGCGCGGGTGCGTTTATTGGCAGTGATTCCCAGCTCGTGGCGCCGGTTGTCGTGGGCAAGGGCGCGTATGTCGCGACCGGCACCACAGTCGTCAAAGACGTGCCTGAGGACGCTTTGGCGATTGGCCGCGCTCAGCAAATGAACAAAGAAGGCTATGCGGCGCGTTTGAAGGGCAGGCTTGCGGCTCAAGCTGGAAAGAAACCAGCGTGAGCATTAGCGCCGGCGCAATTCCGCAGGGCGCTTCCAAGGTATCTTCGGCACGGACGCGTCGTCGCAGCCGGCGCGTTCGTTTGTACGGCGCGACATAGACGCGTTCTCGTCGAGTGCGGCCTCATGAGCGCCGTCCTCAATCGCCAATGATCCGGGTGCCATTCTTTCAACGAGCCGGGCCAACACCGTTTTTTGCCTGCACTCGGTGCGAGAGCGGCAAGACATCGCCGCGATTGCCGTATCCTCCGAAGCGCGCAGACGGTTTTGGGCAGATCCTGATTTTGGTCAGCTCGGCGCGATGACGGAACCTAACGTGGTCGCGTCGTTGAGCTGACCACGTGCAAGTTTGGGCGCCCGGTTTCGTCCGGTGGATGATTCACGTTCTGGATCACGTTCGCCGGGATTTCGTGAGCCATGCGCCGACGCTTTACCTCGAGATATCCTGCGGAAAATGGATTTGCTGCGACCAGAACGGGAATGCGCTTCTCCACGGCAACCCCAAGGCTGCGCAGCTTTTCGACCTTGTCGGGGTTGTTCGTCATCAGTTCAATCGAACCAACCTCTAAGTGTTCAAGCATTGCCTGGGCAACGTCATACTGACGAGCATCCACGGGCAGGTGAAGCATCTCGTTCGCTTCGATCGTATCGGCGCCCATTGCCTGCAAGGCGTAGGCCTTAATCTTATTGGCAAGCCCAATGCCTCGACCCTCTTGGCGCAAATAGAGGATGATGCCGTGGCCGCGACGAGCGATCTCAGCTTGAGCTCGCTCGAGCTGTTCCTTGCAGTCGCACTTGAGCGAACCGAAGACCTCGCTCGTCATGCACTCGGAGTGCACTCGCACCGGCACGTGTCGTCGGCCGGTCACTTCTCCCATCACCAGCGCGACGTGCTGATTGCTCAAGCCGAGACTGGCTTCAATTTCAGCAGACTCCCAACTGAAAACGTGAGTCTCGAAAATACCATATCGAGTCGGAAGCGGCGCATTGGCCAAGTGAATCAACCGGGCGGGCGTCGGTTCGCGGAGATCGAAAGAGAGGGTCATGTTCGAATCCAGGTGGGGGCTACGTCTTGCCAAGAGACGCTTAAGACTGCCACGTTGCTGGGTATGGAGCGGTCGTTTGGCTTGGTCAAGCCCGCTGGGTCGGCACATTTCGCGCCGACTTCGGCGCCCCTTGTGGTCGCGCCAGCTTCATGACCGCCTGCTCGATAATAGCCTTCGGCGGACGCTTTGAGCCGCCTTTTAGCGCCAGATCGACGCGCGCGAGCACCTCCAGCCAGCGCTCCAGTTCGGCGCGCGTCAGGAGCTTGGTCTGCTCAGCCAGCTCACGAGCCTTGAAGGGTGGGGCTCCGGCGCGCTGCGCGGCCTCGGATGGATTGCAGCCAGAACGGGTGGCCGCCTCGAATCGAATCAGCTGACGTGCCGACCACGCCAGGACCCCGAGCAACGGGAGCCCGCGATCGTGCGGATCATAGACCGCGTCGACCGCGCGCAGTGCTGCGCCGAGATCGCGACGCCCGACAGCAGCAACTAACTCCCAGACCGTTGCGGTGGATAGTCTGGTTAGGTTGGTATCGACGGCGCGTTCGTCGATTTCTTTCCCCTGGCCGACATAGAGCACGAGACGTTCCGTCGCATCCGCCAGAGCAGGGAGATCGGTGCCCGTCACCTCCACGATGAGATCCGCAATGCTGAGGCTAATGCTCGCGCCACGCTCGCGCACCCGCTGCACGATCCACTGCGGCAACGCAGCGCGCGGCAGTGGTGCGCAATTCACGATAAAATCGCGTTTCTTTGCCTCTGTTACCAAGCGACGGCGCCCGTCGAGCTTGGCGGCAACGAGTACCAGCGTGGTCGAGGGTGTCGGGTTCTTCGAGTACTCGAGCAGGCGTTCGAATGGATCGTGATCCGATGGCTTGTTCGTCTCCCAGCGGTCGAGGTGCTTGACGAGCACGAATCGACGTTTGCCGAACATAGGCAGGGTACGCGCCGCTGATAGCACCGTGTCCACCGTCGTTTCGCTCGCGACGAATTGATCCTCGTTCATTGCCGCCATGCTTCCCGACACAGCCGCCTCACGTACGAGTTGCACGACGCGCTCGCGTGCGTGCGTTTCCTCGCCGACCACTAACAAAAGCTCCGGCAGACTGCCACCCGCCACCTTCTTGCCGATGTCTTCTGGGGTCAAAGTGACCGAAGTCTGACCTCAACGGTTCGGCAGGCAAACCCAGACGTTAGAAAGGTCGGACTGAACCAGCGGTCGTTCTTGGCGGCACCCCCTAAATTGGCGGAGGCTGCATCAAACAGCCCTTCCGGGCCCGACTCCTGATGGCAGGTACTAAACCTCGATCTCCATCTGCTCGAAAAGCAGATCGCCCCCCTCCACGAGCTGCCCCGCTGTATCGCAAGTTACACAGCACAGGCTCTTCGCGGCATCGAGCGTGGCATGGCATCGCGGACACGCCCAGCGCGCTGGTTCGCGCTGCACCTCAAGCTGCGTGGACTCGCAGATTGTGCCCGTCTTCGCAATGTCGAAGGCAGACGCTAACAGCTCAGCCTCGACTCCACTCAACTCGCCAACTCGAACGCTGATGCGACGGATGCCTTTCGCTGCGCGCTGTTTTGCCTCTACCTCAACTCGCTCGATGAGCGACATGACGAGTGAGTATTCATGCATGATTCATCGTCCGAAGCTAACCTAGCATGCTCGAGTGCTGCCTCCTTGCCATCGCAGAACTCGACCGAGCTTGCTTGTTACAGCTGCCGCTTCCGGGTGGCGTATGCAAGACGGTTGCCGAGCCGTGAGCAGGGGGCAAGACGATACAGCCGTCGTCGGTGCTTAGCGCGAGGGCATTTCTGCGCCGGGTTCCTCTCTGCGGCAGCTCGGAGTGGCTTCCGTTCTCTCAAAATAGTAGAGGGTCGGCGCTCATGACCCTCAATGGTGCCCTGTCCGCTGAGCCGAATGGCCCGGCTTCTGCGCTCGTGATTGGCAACTTCGACGGGGTTCACCGTGGCCATCAGGCTCTGGTCGCCTTTACGCTCGACCTGGCGCATCAGAATGGTCTCGAGCCGCAAGCGATGACCTTCGATCCGCATCCGGCGCAAGTGCTGAGCGGATCTCCGCCACCGGTGCTCACCACTCTGGAGCGCAAGATCGAATTGCTGGAGTCCCTCGCACTCGGATTACGTGTGGTGGTGCAGCACTTCGATTCAGAATTCTCGCGGCTTTCTCCGTTGGATTTCGTGGAGAGAATCCTGGTGGGTCGAAACCACGTGCGACAGCTAGTGGTCGGGGCAAATTTTCGTTTTGGGCGCAATCGAGCGGGAAATGTGCAGGTACTGCAGGAACTCGGAGAGCGTTTCGGGTTCAATGCGCACGCGTTCGAGCTTTCCGCCGATGCTCACGGCAGCATATCCAGCAGCCGTATTCGTCAACTGATCACCGCGGGCGACGTGGCGCTTGCCAAGGAGTTGCTCGGGCGCCCCCATGCTCTCACTGGCCTCGTCGTGCACGGCGACGGAAAGGGCCGAACCATTGGGTTTCCCACTGCAAACCTCGAACAGATTGCGGAGCTTCGCCCCTTACCCGGCGTGTACGCGGCCCACACGGAAATACTCGACGGGGGCCTCGCGACTGCAATTGGGCCTTCAGTAGTACATATCGGGCCCCGCCCAACCGTGCAACGCGGCGAGACGGTGGAGGCTCATGTTATCCACCAGGATCGGGATTTGTACGGAAAGACAGTGCGCATCAATCTGCTCGGGCGAGTTCGTGGCCTAGTGCAGCTTGCCAACCTCGAGGCGCTCAAGCCGTTGATCGAGCAAGACGTTGCGGCGGCTCTGCAGATCTACCATGCGTTCGTCGGGTCAGGGGTCGGCTAACCCCCTGCGCGCTTGCGCCGATCCCATGGAGACTCTTTTCACGTTCCATTTCGACCAGAGCCGCAGTACGTCCTTGGTGCATCTCCAAACGGGACCAGGAACTGCCGTAATGTCACGTTCACGTCGCACCAGAACCCCGCTCCGCACGTTGCTTCAACTGATGGCGACACTTTCCGTCGCAGCGACTACGGCCTGTGACGGTTCGGATTCGATCCCAGCGCCGAGCTGTGTAGTGCCCATCGGAACGTCACCTCAACGTGGGCCCGCGGACGCGTGGGTTACGATCGTGGAGTTTTCTGACTTCCAGTGCGTCTTTTGCGGCAGAGCCGAAGGCACCATTGCCGAAGTGGATCGAGAGCGGCCCGAACTGCGCTGGGTCTACAAACACTTCCCGCTCGTGTCGATCCACGCGAATGCCTTCGACGCTTCTATTACCGCTGAATGTGCGCACGAACAGGGCAAGTTCTGGGAGATGCATGCGCTGCTATTCAAGAACCAGAGCAAACTCGACCGGGAATCCTTGCGCGGCTACGCCCAGACCCTCGGTCTCGATCTGACGAGCTACGACGCTTGTTTCGCCGGGGATGCTGCGAGGGGAAGAGTTGTCTCCGATGTCGAACTTGGTCTAGATGCGGGCGTACAGGGGACGCCTGCCTTCTTCATCAACGGTCGCTTGTTGGAGGGGGCCTATCCTGCATCGGACTTCACCCGAGTCATTGACGAAGCGCGCCGATCGGCGACACAGAGCCACATTCCTCAGGCTGAGTACTACGCAGACACCGAATCGGCTCGATGTGGCGGCGGGTGAACGCTTTCCGTGCTCGATGCGGCGAGACGCGACAAATCCTCGCTCGTAACGCGACGGGTTCAAGCGACGCGCGGAGACGATTATTGCGCATAACGCGACGGGGCGTGACGGTTTCCCGCACGCCCCGAGCTCCAAGCGATTCCCTACCGTTGTTTAGCCGTTTGACTGTCCGTCTGCAGCTCCTAGGCAATCGATCTGATCTTTGTGCATGGCGAAGAACGAACGGTGTAGCTGCGTTCGGAAGAACAAGACCGGCTCTCGAACGTAGGCGCGGTAGCTCTGAACGATTTCCGCGGAATGACTGGCAACGGCAGAATCCAGGCAAGGCGTCGCGGCGCCGTTACCGGCTTTCTCAATCAGACGTTGTCGCTTGTCAATAATATCGAAATTCCGTTGCAACCATTTCCGAGACTCGTTGGTCTCGCCGTACTTGCTGACCGACTTGGAGAGACACTTGAGTTCCGGCTCGTAGCACGAGGCTTCGAGCTTGGTCAGTTCCTCGTAGACCTTGGCTGCCTTCTTCTGATCGTATTCCTTTTCGGCCTTGGCGAACTCGGCTTCCAGCTGCGCATTCTGCTTGTTGATTGCCACCTCGCAGCTGTTGTCGTCAGCAATCTGTTGGCACTCGCCATCAGCGTCCGGTGGAAGCGTGGCGCGAATGTACTTGATCTTCTCCGAGGCGGCGGCCACGCGCGAGCGCCACGCAACGCCTTGGGGAGAGAGTTCGAGATTGCTACGCCGCTGGGCGATGCGCGTCGTTCGTGCGTCTTCGGCTTGTTCTTCTTGGTGCTTTGCGATGCACTGAGTGAGCTTCTCGAGGCACCAGAGATCAGACTTGATGTACTTGGTTGCAGCGCCCGGATCCCCGCGCTTCTTCAACTCTTCTACGATGCAACTCGCTTCATGGTCCGAATCGGGTTGGGTCCTACAAACAGGGACGGAATGCGCCGAGATGAGCTCGTCCCGTTGATCACCGACCTGAAGCTTGCAGTCACCGGCCTTGGTTTCGCAATACTGGCGCTCCTCGACCTTGGCCCCTTCCCATACAGCCAATGCCTTGTCGCGTTTAGCGACGGCTTCGCCGAACTGTTTTGCCGCTTCCGGATCGCGCACGGGTGTTGTCTCGCGAGTCCCTGCGCAAGCAGCCAAAATTACACACGCTAGTACGCTGGTTAGTCGCAGCATCGGAACCTCTACCTTTGCCCAAACGTCAGCGGACGTTCGGAGCGTCTGTTTCCACGTAACCACACCAACGGCATGCATAACGCCAAACTAAAGCTTCTTTTTAGGTGTTTCCTGAGGTCAGTCAAGCTTGCCGAGGCGACGCGCACACGCGAGAACTGGCACCCATAGCGGTAGTCGTCCTGGGTTCGAACTCGACAAGATCACACTTCGGCGCTACCGACGTAAACGACGTGGCTACCTACCGACGTTCACCTTGCTATAAGATCTCCGACAAGTGCGGAGCGGCCACCGTGATCCGGGCCATCACGACTTACGGCATGGCAATCGCGATCGGTCTTGGGTGCTCCAGCCTGGACGCGGGACCACAAGGGCAGACGCCAATCAGCAGGGGCGCGGTTCAGCAGGTGGACCACTCTGTCCTACCTACGCGATCGACCGCGCCAGCCACGGGCTCGGCCACACCAGCAATGGCCGCCGGCCAAGCATGGGGCGCGGCTACTTCTGGCGCTGACGTCGCGCTGGTCACGACAACGGAGGCCACCGCGTCAGGCCTTGGTGGTGTGGGCTTCGAACGCGCCTACCAGAACTACGCGAACGAGTACTCGACGTCACCCAACGCGATGGCGACCAAGTACGCCAACCTACAACCGTGGGCGTGTCGCGCGGAGTTGAGGAGGCGTCGGCTTCCCGTGAGCGCGGATCGCGGGTTAGCTGTTGGGATTGCAGCGCCGGTTCGCATCACGGGTCCGTTGCATGGGGTTCGCATGATTGGTCCAGGCACAAAGAGCATTCACGGCAAGCTGGACTGCCGCCTGGTGTTGCTCCTGGACGATCTCGCGGAGCTACTAGCCGAGCTCGGAGTAGCCGCCATTCACGTCGATGGTTTCTATCGTCCAAAGGCGCATCTCCCCGGTAAACGACGCTCACCGAGTCAGCATTCCTTCGGACTGGCGGTCGACATTCACGCTCTTGGACTGAGCGACGGGCGCACGCTAGTCATTGAGCGGGACTTTGGTGGCAAAATTGGAGACCCCGTCTGCGGGGCTTCCGCCCGGGTCGAGCCAGAGTCTCGCGATGCGATCGAACTGCGGAATATTGTGTGCAAAGTCGCTGCGAAACGTGCATTCCATTACCTGTTGACGCCGAATCACGATCTAGCGCATCGAAATCACCTCCATGGCGACATCAAACGTGGGGCGCGTCAACATCTGGTGCGATGAGACAATGGCTGCCATGGCGACATCAAATGTGGGGCACGCCAACGTCTGGTGCGAGGAAGCATCGACTGTCTTGTCTTTGCGATCAATCAGCGCAAGCGTAGGAGTTACCAGCATTGTTTGACGTGGAGCCATCGCCCCTTAACTCGA